>CAZNFR010000004.1:0-52873 GCA_964572225.1 uncultured Bacteroidaceae bacterium | reverse complement strand
CGGACACCTTTCTCATGGTTCCCCGGTAAACAGTTCGGGAATTCTGTATAATGCCATTTCCTATGGTCTTGACGAAAATACCGGATTGTTGGATTACGACAAAATGGAAGAAATCGCTTTGAAAGAAAAACCCAAAATGATTATCGGAGGGGCCTCTGCATACTCCCGCGACTGGGATTACAAAAGGATGAGGGAGATTGCGGACCAGGTGGGAGCTATTTTTCTGGTAGACATGGCGCACCCTGCCGGACTTATCGCGGCGGGCCTCCTGAAAAATCCCCTGGAATACGCCCACATCGTCACTTCCACCACCCACAAAACCCTTCGGGGTCCCCGTGGAGGTATAATCCTTATGGGAAAGGATTTTGAGAATCCTTTTGGGAAGAAAACCCGGAAAGGAGAGACCCAAATGATGTCTGCCCTGCTAAATTCCGCTGTTTTCCCGGGCATTCAGGGTGGTCCCCTGGAACATATCATTGCGGCCAAGGCAGTAGCTTTTGCCGAAGCGCTTCAGCCCGGTTTTGCTGAGTACCAGGAACAGGTGAGAAAGAATGCGCGAGTTATGGCTAAGGAGTTCATGAACAGAGGTTATAAGGTGGTTTCGGACGGCACCGACAATCATTCCATGCTCATCGATCTTCGGCCCAAGGTGGAGGATGTTACCGGGAAACAGGTTGAAAACACCCTGGTGGAAGCCGATATTACCATCAATAAAAATATGGTTCCTTTCGATTCCCGCTCGCCCTTTCAGACTTCGGGCATAAGGCTGGGGACCGCTGCCCTGACAACCCGGGGGGTGAAAGAAAATCTGATCCCCGAAATCGTGGAATACATGGATGAGATAATTCTTAACATTGATAACAGTACCTTAATCGACCGCATTAAAGATAAGGTGAATTCTATGATGAAGGATTACCCAATGTTCTCCTGACCTGCTTTAACCATGGAATGGTATATCTACCCGGCTCTGATTGCCGCCGGATTTCTCGCCGGATTTATTAATACCGTGGCGGGGAGCGGCTCTCTGATTACGCTTCCCCTGCTCATGTTTCTTGGACTCCCGGCCAACGTGGCCAACGGGACCAACCGTATAGCCATTCTTTTGCAAAACGTGGTGGGAAGCAGCAGCTTCAGAAAACAAAAGGTCCTCGAAACGAAATCGGCCCACGATCTTATCCTCCCGGCCATTGCAGGATCCATTGCAGGGGCATTCATTGCAGTGGACCTTAACGAGGTGATTATGGAAAGGACTATAGGCGGACTACTCCTCTTTATGTTCTTTTTCCTCTTGCTCAAACCTTCCAGCTGGTTGAAGAAACAAAAGGAAAAACCGGCGCTTTCAAGACCTCTCAGGATCCTGGTCTTCTTTCTTATCGGTGCCTATGGTGGTTTTATCCAGGCAGGAGTGGGGTTTTTTCTTCTCTCAGGTCTGGTGCTGGGTGCAGGGTACGACCTATTAAGGGCCAACGCGCTCAAAGTATTCATCATTCTGTGCTACACAGCTTTTGCCCTGGCCGTGTTTATCTGGAACGATCAGGTAAACTTCGTTTACGGATTCATCCTTTCTGCAGGAAACATGCTGGGTGCCCTGGTCGGAGCAAAAACAGCCGTGAAAAAAGGACCGGGATTTGTCCGTCTCCTATTGCTGGTTACCGTCCTTGTATCTTCCTTAAAGTTACTGAATGTTTTTTAGGGATGGGGTTATTCCTGGGATTAAGGTTCGATGATGTATTTTATCCATCCCCTTTGTCTGAAATTATCAGATTTCGAGAATTTAGCCGAACGGGCGGCTCTTAAGACTGCATCATAAATGCATTGATCCTGGTAGGTAGCATTCATTACACTGGGATCTCCAACAATGTTCCCTTCACTATCAACATCAATTCGAACCTGAATCTCAATCCTGCTGGAAACCACGCATCCCGTGAGCAGGGGCTCGGGCAGAGTCCCTCTTACCTTTCTGTCTCCGAGTCCGTAAGAAATCCCATTCCCCAGTCCGCCACCCTGCTGGTAATTATCAGAGTTAGGATCGCCGGCAATGCTTCCCTGGTTTCCGCTTCCCTGGGTGATTCCTTCGGAGCCTTCGGTATTGCCGGTCCCTTTATTTCCAAAGGCAGATTCGCCCATTTGCTGTAGACGGGCAGCCTGTCTTCTTCTTTCTTCCTCCTGGCGTTGTTTTTCAAGTTCGGCCTGGCGCTGGCGTTCCAGTTCCGCCTGCCTTTGCCTTTCCTGTTCGGCTCTGCGGATCTTTTCGGGGGTGGGTTTGTTTTCTTTGACCGGCGATTCTTCAAAGTCCTGGGCCTCTTCCACCGGATTGGAAGCCGCAGTGGGTGGTGTGGTTGCCGGTACCGACTCGGTAACGGGCAGGATGTCTTCTCCCTGATCTTCGACCTGAACGGGATCATTTCCTCCCTGAACCGGATCCCCGGCAGGCTCAACCGGACCAAAACCGGTTTCGTCGGTACCAAAATTTACCAGGATTCCTTCCTCCTCCGGGGGTGGATCAGGAAAACTGAACCCGAAGAAGATCAGGATAATTAAGATCGCCAAATGAAAGGCGGTGGTTCCTATGATTCCGTTCCGGTTTAAATTCATAATTTTTCACATTGGCCGCGTACCGAGAATAACGCGATAACGGTTTCTTTTTGCCAGTTCGATAAACTGTAAAATCTGATCCCAGACCAGATTCTCATCCGCATTCAGACGGATGGTCGGAGCCTCTGCTCCGCTCAGCATTTCGTTGAGCCGGGACTCCATATCCATATAGGCCACTTCTTCCCCGTCAATATAATATTTTTGATCGTTGGAGATGGAAACGTTGATCTCCGGGTTGGCAATGGTCTGGTTGTTACTTTGAGGAAGGGTCACATTCAATGCTCCGGGCACGATCAGGGTTGATGTGAGCATGAAGAAGATCAGCAAAAGAAAAACGATGTCGGTCATTCCCGACATGGCAAAATTGATATTTCTTTTATGTCTTGAAGCAATAGCCATCAGCCTTCTTCTTTGATTACGACTTTAATATTGTTTTTGGCAGCCACATTCATCACTTTGACGGTTTCCTTGAGGGTTGTTTTTCCCTGGATTATAAAGGTTACCGTGGGCTCGGGGTCATTTTGCAACCGGGTTAACAAGAGGGTTTCCAGATTGTCAAAAGCAATAATCCTGCCATCCAGTGCAACCTGTCCGTCCTGCCGGATCTCCACCACCGGGATATCCCTTTCCGTGACCACGGTTTGCCCTATTTGCGGAAAGAGCATTTTCAGGGCATTGGGTGCGATCAGGGTGGAAGTGAGCATGAAAAAGATCAACAACAGGAAAACAATGTCGGTCATTCCCGACATGCTGAAATTAACATTGGCCTTATTTCTGGATCTCAGTGCCATAGTGGTCAGGCAGGTTCGTTCAGAAGGTCCATAAACTCGGTCGTACTGGCTTCCAGGTTATTCACCACTTTTTCAACCTTGGCCACCAGGGTGTTGTAGGCAAAATACGCGATGATCCCGACGATCAGACCGGCAACCGTAGTGATCAGTGCGGTGTAAATCCCCTGAGACAACTGGGAAACGTTGATATTATTTCCGGAAGTGGACATTTCCATAAATGCCTGGACCATTCCGATCACGGTTCCCAGAAAACCGATCATGGGAGCTCCACCGGAAACCGTTGCCAGGGTAGGCAGTCCCTTCTCCAGTTTGTATATTTCCAGTCTGCCCACATTCTCAATGGCTGCAGTAACATCGTTCAGCGGTCTTCCCACCCGGCTTATCCCTTTTTCGATCATTCTTGCCACCGGGTTTTCGGTCGACAGGCAGAGGGATTTTGCTGCGTCAATCTTCCCGTCCATCATATAATCCCGGATCCGGTTCATAAAATTGATATCCACTTTTTGTGCTTTCTTGATCGCAAAATACCGTTCAAAGAAAATGTAAACAGCCACAATGGAGAGGATCACGATGGGGATCATGACCCAGCCTCCTTTCATAACGAGCGACATAAAATTTTCTTCGGAAGTACCGGTGGATGTCATTTCGGTGGTTTCAGTCGTAACGACCTGAAGAATGGTGAGTAGATTCATTACTTTCAATTTTGAGCGAATATATAAAAAAAAACGGGATAACGCCGGTTGTATTATCCACAGGGATTAAAAAGTTCTATACTGCTGAAAAATAATAAATTAAAACCTGGATGATCCGGTCTTGGAACCGTTTTTCCACTATTCTGCCGAAGCAGTATCTTCTCTTTCCACTTTCTTTTTTTCTTCACGGGTGAACAGTCGTACTAAGGCATCCCTGTATCTTCGAATCAACTCCCCAAAGCTGTTAAAATCCTCCCTGTAGAAGACTCCCACACCCTGGGTATAGGGTGAAGTCTGAAAGATCAGGTTATCGTTGGTCCGATTGAAAGCCTTGAGATGAAGCTTTCCGTTTTCCGTGAGCTGAAAATCAATATCAAAGTCACCCACTATACTGTTGGTTTTGGTTGTGGTGGTAGTCGGGGTTTCTCCTCCTAAGTCGAGGTTCCCGTTTATGGTGATCCGGTCATTCAGGATCTGGGTGCTTAAGGCTACCTCAAGCTCATTGCTGGTTATCTGATCGCCGGGCCGGTAATTGAGTCCGATGTCGAAATCCTGACTGATCTGAGAAAGCCAATGGCTGAGCTGATTGGACAGAAGTTCGCTGGTAGCCACACCTGCAACCCCTGCGCCCGAACCTCCGGCAGAGGATCCTGCCAGCAGTTGTTCGGAATAGAAATTATTGATTACCAGCAGAGAACTGCTTCATAAGTTCCTCGTCGGTATTTATGCTGTTGCTCACAATGTTCCGTGTTTCCTGGTCGGCCGTAGGAAGGACAATATCCGGCCTGATAGTGGGGTTTTCAAGCTTCCCGGTGAGTTTAATCTGACACTCCACTGGGATCCTTTTCTTTAGTTGTTCATTAGGCTCGGGCGCCAGGGGATAAACAGAGGTTTTCAGGGAATAAACGGCATTGATGTTGATGTTCGCATCGGCCGGATCCCCGTTCCAGTTTATGGTTCCGCTTTGAATCTTAAAATGCTTGTTGATCACATTCTGAAGGGTAAACAGATAGTCTCCGCTCTGCAGAGTCATACCCCCATAGATCTCAAACTCTCCCAGGGGAGTGATGGACAGATTCAGATTGCCTTTTCCCCGGGCCTTCATAATGTCCCCGATCTTGGGATCGAATATCAATTGGACCTGTGCATCGGGTGTGACCTCAAGATTGAAATTCATCCGAAGACCCTTCATATCCACCTCATGCCTGGAAGTTTTTTCCTCATCCGGTTCCGGACCTGTGTTTACAAATTGGATGAAATCGGTTTCATTGGCCTCTTCTACACCGTAAAGAGGAATATGGAATACAGAACTGCCTGTTGTTGATGAGGTTATATCTATAAGCAGGTTATTCGCCGGACCGGTAAGCCTGATAACCCCACCGGCCACTACTTTTCCGTAAAAAAGGTCATTGTCTTTGGATTCGGTATTCAGAAAAGTGAAATTATCGGTTTCCATCTGGATATTGAAATTCATATCCTTGAAATACTGGCTGTTAATATTTCCATTGGCTACAGCCCGGTTGCCCTCCGAGTCATAGATCTCAAATTCACGAAACTCAATATTATTGTTCCGGATATTGAATTCCTGGGTGAAGCTGTATCGGGTCTGAAGATAATCGACGGTTACGGCCGACTTAAACAATTCGATTTTCCCGTTTACCAGGGGTTGGTTAAGCTTTCCGGATATCTTGAAATTACCCGTTGTCAATCCGGAGGGTCGGGTGAGAAAATCGCGGGTAAAGCTGCTGAAGGTGGCAAGGTTAATTTTTTCAAAGCTGAAATCCAGGTCGAGCTCCGAACTAAGGGGGGAATAGATTCCTTCCAGGTGAATGATCTCTGTTCTGGCACGGTTGGCAGAGAAAAGTATGTCTATGTTCCGGTCGCGATTGTTCCATTTCGCGGTCAGTTTTCCTTCCCCAAAACTTTCGCCGTTCATGCTAACATCGTACATTGTGAGGTCGGACAGAAAGACCGGTTGATGGAAAGGGTCTTTCAGGTTGGCCGATCCGGAGATACTCCCCTGCAGCTTGATTCCGTTTTCAGCCGTAAAATTATTAAGGACGGACATATCCAGGTCCCGGAGCCGCACACTTAACTGATCGTCGGGATTTCCGGAGACCCTTCCGTCGATAAGCAAAAGTTGTTTCTGATTGGCGATTTGAAAGGAATCCACAGAAATATAGGAAGAGTCGATAATGATTCTGTCTCCGTTAATCTCCCAGATGGTATCGTTAAAAATTATATTGGAGGGTCGGATCCAGATCTCTATATTTTTTTGGTTTACCAGGTGGTCCGGGTGCAGGATGGTCTCGAAATTAAGATTCCCCTGGTATTTGGGCGTGGAGTAATTAGACCAGTTAATATCGCTGTAAAGGGTATCCTGGATTACGGTCGTATTTAATACCAGGTTATTCAGACTTAAGTTCTCTCCCATTACATAATTGCCCGACATGGCCGTGAAATCATACTTGTCTTCGCTGGCTGTGCTGATCAGAAGGAGGTCTTCAAACTGATTATTCTTAATTTTTAGTTTTTCAATATTTCCAGTGAATTCTACCAGGTTTTCCCGGGGATTATAAAATCCGGCAAAATAGCTGTCGTTGGAAATACTGTATTCGGGAGTGAAGAATTGGGTGATCTGTTCAAAGTTTTTAAGGTGAAAGGTAAAGTCAATCTCATTCTTGTCGTCAAAAAGGCTGTCGGGGGCAGTTCCGGCGATGGCCGGGATGTAGGTAGCCATGAAATTATTTAAGGATTTTCCAAGGCTGATAATCTCAAAGTTTCCGCTTATTTCGGCATCCAATAAATCTGATTGAACCTGTATGCTTCGATCGTCTTTTTTCAGATCGGAGATAACCTTAAAATTATTTATTCGTATTTCTTCTTCGTCTTTTCTGAAAAGGGAGTTTACCAGGATAAGTTCGCCATCGATACTGTCGGGATGGGCTCCGGAAAAATTTGCTTCCATAAGGAAAGAGGCATAGGCTGAAGGGATTGAGTCAATCATATGCAATTGGTAGGGTCGTAACCGGGAAACATCGGCGGTAAAGTCGAACACCGGGTCGTCGGCTGAAAAATTTATGGCACCCAGAAACTCCATTTCAATATTCGGATCGCTGATATCCAGGGAGCCGTCGAACATACTCTGGTCCAGTTTTCCGCGAATATCAATATTCCTGTAGGTATATTTGTTGAGATAGATACTGTCGACCACTGCTTCGAGATCTGCGCTGATATTCCCATCCTGGAGGGATCCGTCTACGTTGGCGCTTAGGGTTATACCCCCGAGGATTTTCTCTTCGGGGAAAAGCATTCCCAGGGAGAAGGAGCGGGTCTCAATCTGCCCGCGATACCTGAATGAACCTGCCGTATCGGGCTTTAGCATCAGATCGGAGGAAATCACTCCCAGGTCGGATCCAAACTTTCCATAGGCAACAAAATCGTCCAGGTAGCCTGTGAATTTGCCCTTGTAGGTTATGGTTCCCAGCTGATCCATCATATCCGGGATATCCAGTTTGCCCTGTCCCGGAAATTTAATGTTGCGCAGGTCCCGGGTGTTGGTTCGAAAGGATTTAACATCGTAATGCATAAAGGTTTGACGGATATCAGGGAGGCCGATGATATTAAAACTGCCTTCAAGCCGGGTATGGTCGTTGTAATCAAGGATGATCTCTTTTGCGGAGAGGTCGCTGATGGATCCTTTGATCAGTCCCGATATCCTGAAAGTTTCGGTAAACGTGCCCAGTGAGGGAGCAAAATAGCTAAGGTCTATAAAGCTTACCGAAGAAGAACGAAGGTTAAACTCATTGTCTACCTTGAAAAGATAGTCCGAAAAATCCTGAAAACTGCGAAAATCGAAATCAATGACATTGGCGCTGATGGCAGAGTAGGGGGTCGAAATGAAGAGGTTGTTGAAATGCAGATCCTTTCCGGAGATCAGCATTTCTGTCCTTAAATTATTAAGGGTGAATCCAGATGACTCAATAAATTCGAGCCTACGAATATCGAAACGGACCTCACCTTCTTCGATTGACATTTTGTTTACCGTAATGTCCAGGTCATTTATGTCCAGGGATTTAAAATCAATTCCCCGGCCACTCTTTTCTCCATCAGGATCGCTAAGACGGAAGCGGGAATTATCGAGTGCAATCCGGTGAAAGTTCAGACTGCTGCCTCCTTTCTTGGGTTTATCCGGATTTTTTAATTTATCGATAATAAAACTCAGGTTTATACCTCCTTCCGGTTGCTGAATGAGATGAATGCTGGCGTTATCAAGGCTGATGCTTCGGATGTTAAAAATGTTTTCCTTCAGGTTCAGACTTTTAATGGTAATTTTGGTTTTTTCACTAAATAGGAGGCTGTCGCCGTTAAGGTCTTCAACATAAAGATTGCTGATTTGATACCGGTTGAAGAAGGTGATCGAAATATTCTCGATGCTGATATTGGTGCCCAGGTTTGAAGAGAGTTCCCGGGTTACATACCGGGTCAATTTGTTCTGAATGGTCTGATTTTGCAGAAACAATAGTCCTACCGCCGGTATTGAAATGAGTACCAGTAAAGTTATAAGTTGTATTTTGTAAAATTTTTTGATCTTTGCTTTTCAGTAAAAACGTAAAGTAACGAAATATAGTTTATATCCGAATCTACAGTGAGAGAACAAAATTCATGCATCTTTCGTTCTGAAAGCATGAAAATTTGAGGATTATTTTTTGAAGTACATTAGAAAAAGTTAATTATGTCCATAACCATTCTGGGAATTGAGTCTTCCTGCGATGATACTGCAGCTGCGGTTATCAGGGGCAGGGAACTTCTTTCAACCAAAATTGCCAATCAGGAAGTTCACAAGAAATACGGAGGTGTGGTTCCGGAACTTGCTTCCAGAGCGCATCAGCAAAATATCATTCCCGTGGTGGATGTGGCCCTGAAGGAAGCCGAAATCGGAAAGCAAGAGATCGACGCGGTTGCTTTTACCCGGGGGCCGGGATTGCTGGGCTCTTTGCTGGTGGGTACCTCCTTTGCCAAATCCTTTGCCCTTAGCCTGGGCATTCCCCTCATTGAGGTTCATCATCTTCAGGCCCATATTCTGGTTCATTTCATTAAGGATAGTCAGCCTGATGGTCGCGAACCGGCTTTTCCCTTCCTTTGCCTTCTGGTCTCGGGAGGGCATACCCAATTGGTTCTGGTAAAGAATTATCTTGATATGGAAATTGTGGGGCGGACCATCGACGATGCCGCGGGGGAGGCTTTTGATAAGTCGGCAAAGGTTATGGGACTTCCATACCCCGGGGGGCCTTATGTTGACCGACTTGCCGCGGAAGGGGATCCGGAAAGGTTCAGTTTCAGCAAACCCCGGCTCGACGGGTTTGATTATAGTTTCAGCGGACTCAAAACCTCGTTTTTATATTTTCTCAGGGATGAACTGAAAAAAGACCCGGATTTTATAGAAAAACACAAGAAAGACCTGGCAGCCTCTCTGCAGAAAACCATCATTGACATCCTGATGGAGAAACTTATCATGGCTGCCGAACGCTACAAAGTAAGACAGGTAGTACTTGCCGGCGGAGTTTCAGCGAATTCCGGTCTCAGGAAAAGTTTTGAATCACTGGGGATTGACAGAGGTTGGGAAACTTTTGTCCCACCTTTTAAATATACCACCGACAATGCAGCGATGATTGCCATTACGGGACACTTCAAATATTTGGAAAACCAATTTGCCTCCCAGGATATCGTCCCGCGAGCCAGAATGGAGTTCTAAAATTCCGATTTTAGCTGCTCTCTGCCTTTGGAAACGGTTTCATCAAAATGATTGTCCAGATTTTCATTGATGTTTCGGCAGCCATTGACCACCGCTTCTGCCCAGTCAAGATAGTTTAACTTCCTCTCCGTGCTCCAGTCAAGCGGATAATTAAGGATATCATTGATGTTACAGATCTTATCAGCAATTTTAAGGACCTTGGCATTTCTGGTGAGACCCGGGGCAGATTCAACCTGAAGCTCCTTGCGGATAGCATATGGCAATTCCTTGTCGTCGGTAACTTCCAGGACCAGTGCGCTGACCCCGGAACCGAATTCCCTCTCAATCTCTTCACCCGTCGAATCTGTGTCCTCCACCACATCATGAAGAATGGCAGCTATCAACAGGTCGTGATCTGTCTCACCACATTCGATCAGAGTGTTTGCCACTTTGAGTGGATGGTTGATGTAGGGGACCTGATTAAATCCCTTCCTTCTCTGGTATTTATGTTTCTCTGCTGCGTACACCGCAGCTCTGATCACCCGGGTTAATTCCATAAGGACGGTATTTCAGGCAAATTTATAATTATATAATGTTTCTCTGAAACAAATTCCCTAAGATTTCAGTACAAGTAAACACTTTTTACTTTTTAATATTTGATTTAATTTTGTGGGACGATAAATAGTCCGTATTTTCGAACATAAAAGAGTAATATTGCTGGAAAGCTTACATATAGACGCAACGAGAAAGACACCCCTTGTTGAGCTTAATCCGGAAGGACAATTTAGAATTGAAGGCAGATCCATACCTGAGGATGCAAGCCTTTTTTTTGAACAAATTGTTGCCTGGGTGGAAGAATACCTCACCGTTCCCAGAACAATAACCAGCTTTGATATTGCTCTTGAATACCTTAACAGCGGCACCTCAAAATATATACTTCAGATCCTTAAGCGGTTAAAGGAGGTGGTGCGGGAGGAAAACAAACTGGTTATAAACTGGTACTACGAAGAAGGGGATGATGACATCCTCGAAAGAGGAGAGTATTATTCCTCCATTCTGGATATGGATATCAACTATATCGAAACAGAATAACCTGACTTACAAACTGTTGTAAAATTCTATTAATTCTTTAACTTCTTCTTCGGTAGTGAGCCTGTAGTTTTTCTCTTTTAAGAAATCGTTTACTCGGTTTGAGTGTTCCGGATCAAGAAGTTCAAGGACTTTTTTCTTTCTCATCTTAACCTGTACAGGTTTATCATTGCCTTTGGGATAAAAGAAGTATTCCCTATCCGATTTAAACTCATCATACGGCCGATTAGCACTGTAAGGATCTTTATAGTCGGCTTCGATAAAAATTTTGCGATGAAGGGCCAGAAAAGTCAGATTCCCTCAGAAAGGATCTCATAGAAGGAACCCATGGGATCTTTTCCGGTTCGGATTATCAGGAATTTTTTTCGATTGTCTTCATCCATTAGAATTATTTGATCGAGGGTGGATTTGACCAACCGGTTGGCTTCGGTTTTATTGTCCGCATAATCTACCTCCTGCTTCCAGATGTCCAGTCTGAGAATACGATTGGTAAACCGGGTTCCGTCTTTCAAAACCACCTCACCCATGAACCATCGGTCACCATAAAAAGGAGTGCCCCTGATCCCCTGGTAGCGGTCATCAAAAGTCATAAGAACTCCTGAGCTTTTCATATAATCGTTGAGGTTGGATTCCCTTATTTCCGGGTTTTTGAGAAGAGGGGGCAGGGTGTCGTTCTGAGTGAAAACTGAGGTATGGGCCAAAAGATACAGGATCAGAAACATTATTTTCTTCATACAATTATAGTTTTATAACCTGTTTTTCTTTTTCAATTATTAACATAATTTATGTAAAATTACAAATATTGTTTTTTACCCTTAGCTTTATCTTGCGGTTAACATGACCGGGATTACCGGTGATCTTGATTAAATATAGTTGCTATGACAAAAAAAACTGTTTTTTTAAGACTTTTGGGAGATTTACGTATTTTACTTCTCCTGATTTTTGTAATTATGTCCTCTTGTACGGGGGATGAGAATTCGGACAAAACCAATAATGCAGACGAAATGAAGGGGGTTACACATCCTGAATGGGCGCTGAATGCTACGATTTACGAATTGAATGTCAGACAATACTCTGAGGATGGCAGTTTCAATTCGGTAAAGGAAGATATACCCAGACTAAAAGATCTCGGGGTGGATATTGTATGGCTAATGCCCATTCATCCCATTGGAGAACTTAACCGGAAAGGTGAATTGGGAAGTTACTACTCTATAAAGGATTACCGCGATGTTAATCCGGAGTTTGGCAGCATGGATGATTTCAAATCCATGGTTGCGGCATTCCACGACTCGGGTATAAAAGTGATCATAGACTGGGTGCCAAACCATTCAGCCTGGGATAATCCCTTAGCCGGAACCAACCCGGAATGGTACGTGAAGGATGAGCAGGGAAGCTTTGTTTCTCCCTTTGACTGGACCGATGTGATCCAGTTTGACTACGAAAACCAGGAGTTGCGTGATTATATGATTGAATCCCTGAAATTCTGGATCCGGGAGACAGGGATTGACGGATACCGGTTCGATGTGGCCCATATGATCCCAGTAGACTTCTGGAAGCAGGTACAGGAGGAACTTTCCCCTTTAAAAGAGGTTTTTCTGCTTGCAGAGGCCGATCAACCTGTTTTGCATGAGGAAGCCATGAATATGAGCTATGACTGGAGGCTTCATCATATTATGAATGAGGTAGCAAAAGGAGAACAATCGGCTATGGATATCCGTAAGCATTTCGCTTATGTTGACACTGCCTATCCTCCTAATTCCATTCTTATGCAGTTCACCTCCAATCACGATGAAAATTCCTGGAACGGCACCGTCTATGAACGTTTGGGTGATGCTGTAAAAATCTTAACTGTATTGACTTACGTCATTCCTGGGATGCCCTTGATCTATAACGGACAGGAAGCCTGCATGGATAAGCGACTGGAGTTTTTTACACGGGATCCCATTGAATGGAAGGAATGCGAGCTTTTCGATTTTTATAAAGAGTTGAATGCCCTGAAAGAAAACAATACCGCTCTCTGGTCCGGCAGAAAAGGAGGTGACTTTACCCTGACCGATAGTCAGGATCAGAACGTCCTTAGTTTTATGCGTGACGGAGTCAACCACAGACTGATCGGGATCTTTAATCTTTCCGGTGAGGTGAAAGATTTCCGAATGTTTGCTCCCCTTCCCGAAAGTGATTATTCCCTCTGGCCTGAGAATACACCCTACGACCTTAAAAACCTGCCAACCGAATTACAACCCTGGGAATACTTTATTTTTACGTCGGAAAAATAGTTGCCGGAAACAGGCCGGAAGGAGCCTGTGAAAATAACAGGACTGTATCAAAATGAGACAGATTTGAAGAAATTGACTCGAAAAACAGAAAAAACTGTGTCATTTTGATACAGTTTTTTTTAAGCCAGTCGAAACAAGGAGTAAAGAGAAAGGGTGACTCAAAAGAGCCACCCTTTCCTGTTTCGTTGATTTCGCAACCAACTAACCAACCAACTAACTAACTACTAACTAGATTAAAAACCACTTTAATCATAGTTCAAACAAATAACGGACATTTAGGTTCAATATTTTTCTACCGGTAATTTTTTTTTTCGCTCTTAAGTTTAGGCTTTTATATTTCTTTAGGTTATACAGGGGCTAGCGATAAGAAATCCAAAATATGTTGTACAACATGTTTTGTAGTGTCCGGGGTAGCGATTCGCATTTTCAAGGTTTCAACTGCGAGCAGACCATCTTCCAGAAATCGTAGTGAAAGTTCAGGCTGGTACTTTTGGCCAGGAAGTCCGTAAGTGTAATTATTCCCAGTCCGGGATAGTTTAATCGTTCCGAACGGTTGTAGATCCATGGTAGCTCGGGGTGAAACTGAAAACCCATAACGCAAGGGTAGCGATTGTGCTTTACTACTTCAATAATTTTCTGGTCTGAGGACCAGCCAATCGGAGTGATCCCTTTCCCCGTTTTTTCAATAGCCTGATGGTGGGAGGATAAAACCAGGGTCAGCGAATCCGGGCACTTCATAGGCCATTCCCATTTTTCCTGAGAGAAGGAGACAGGATGTGGGAAATAGGAAGGGGTCCCATCCTCCGGAAAAAGGTTTGTCCGGTAGTTCCTGTGTAAAGTATGCGGATCTGAGCCAAGAATGGATTCTATATCCTCCAGCTTATAGATTTCTGATGGGATATCCTGGATCAGCGTGCCTCCGGTGGCGACATTCATGGTTTGCATCCCCAGGCAGATTCCCAGAATGAGATAATCCTTTTCCTCCTCAAGCAGAGGGGTATAAAGCTCGTTATGATCACTTCCGAGAAGATGGAACAGAAAAGATATTTCCATCCTGTGCCGGCCGGGATCCCGGATCTGCGTAAGAGGCCCGGTGTTTTTTCCATAGTAGGACGGCGGGATATCTGGTCCGCCATTAAAGATTACCCCTGTACTGTTTCGGAACAATTTTTCAAAGAGGGGGGTAAGGACGTTTTCGGTGTAAAGGCTGTCCGGGTGCACATCCTCCTGGATCCTGTGGAATCTGAATTCAGGATACTCTTCGAAAGAGGAGGGATAATCTGCCGTGCTGTTGGAGGAAAATACCCAGACCGGAATTATGCTGTCGGGGAGGGGGATAATCCGGTTTTTCAGAAGATAGGAGTAACGGTCAAGATTTGTTCGGGTAGGGTGGAGGAGGAGGATATGGTTTTTCCCTTTTGGTTCGGATCCGGAAAAGTAATCCTGTCCGTAATTTTGCAGACAAACACCTGTCAGCAGCAGGAAAATCAAAAGAAACCTAAGGCAAATTCCATTCACAGGATTAGTTTTCATTTTCATTGTCAAAACTATTTTCTGCATTCTGGATGTTGTTTTTCTCATAAAAGAAAACTTTCAGATTTGCCGAATCGCGAATATAATTTAAATCCAGAATCTCAACCCTGTGGATATTCAGGCCTGTTCTCTTTCTGAGGTCAGCAATGATTTCATCCTTTCGGTCTTCTCTTACCAGGTCAATGTTCTCATAACGAATAATTATTGAGGATTCATGGGAGAGCAGGAAAAGCTTTTCAAGGGCAAAAAGCATGATAAGAATTACCAGATTGGTAAAAAGGATCTCAAAATAAGGGATGTTGTTTCCAGAAATGGAATTGATAACCGCGATCCCGATCAATATAAAAAGGTAGGTCATTTCCTTGATGGGGATGGGGCTGGTCCGGTACCTCAGTATTCCAAAAAGGGCAAATAATCCAAAGGCAAATCCGAGTTTTAATTCCACATCCGACATAAGGTAGGCGAGGAAAAATACCACGGTGCTTATGAGAAAGAAAGAAAAAAGGTAATCTTTTCTTCGGGTTTGCGGATAATAGATGTAGCGTATAATAGTGAAGGCAATGATGAGGTTAAAAAGGAAACGGATCCCAAGGTCGAGGAATCGGTTGGGATCGAGGAAGGATCCTTCCGGGTTGATTATAAAAGCCAGGATTTCAAATAGTTTCACGCTGAAGCTGATTTAAATGAAGCATTTTTTCCTTTAACTGGTTTTTTTTAATGTCTTTATTCAGCAGTGCTATGCCGGTCAGGTATTTACTGATCGGGACCGGATAAATTCCAAAGCTACGAAGAATTTTTTGAAGAACCGACCGGCTATGTAGCTCACGGGTTTTGATCTCGGCCACTACCAGGCCATTCAGGGCCTTTAGACCGAATTCGTTCTCAAACTGAATTTCCCTGTCGAAGGTAATTTTTTCTTCCCCGCATTCCTTCAGCAGGGTAATCCTTTTAAAACGGTTGGTGAGTGTGGGTCTCAGGGAAGCTGGATTGTACGGAGTATTCATTTCGATAAACTGATCCCGCATTTCCGACGTGAATTCAAAACCCACATGCTGCCGGTATTTATGCAGATAGCCTTTATTGTCTCTTTTTTTGATCTCATAAAAAGTACCGGAGGTAAGGATATAGTCTCTTTTTCTGATCTTGTATCTTGGTCTTTTTCCGTTATGATGATTCAGGTACATTCTGTATTCAGGGGTGTCATAATAGGTGGTGACATAGGAATGATTTGATTCTTCATGGATCCGGAGTTGCCGGTAATTATGGGGAAGCTGTTCCAGAACCCGGGGAAGGAGATTTTCAGAGAAAATAAATTTCCGGTCATACCTTGAATCCAGTTTGCATTTTTGCAGTTCTTCCAGGGTCAGGGCACTGAATCTCTCGAGTTGCTCCATCATGGTTCCGGTATTTGAAAGCCTTGTTCTAACAGGCTTTTAAATATACACAGAATAACCCAATCCTACGATATAGTTTTCTGAAGGATTTTCAACATTCATTCTTTCCAGGTAGAGGAGGTAAATCTGAAAGGCCTGGTCTGCCTTCATTTGATAATCCACTCCCATGATAATCCTCTGTTGTTCAAAGTTATTGGGCATACCGTTATTAAGCCGGTAAAAGACTTCGTAAGATAAGCTTGGGTTTACCGGAAGGAAGGGTATGTTAATTTCACTTTTTATTCGGTTTCTCAGATGGGATCTGGGTGTGATCAGGGAGTTTTCGGGATTCGTTTCGAAGTACCTTGCCTGAAACCTGCTTCTGAATTCCATAATAAAGACGGAGAACTCATGATTGTAATTAATTTCCCAGCTTAACCTGTGGACATGGATGTTTCCTGCTTCCCTCAAATTAAGTCCGGAAAGCCGGTAAATGAATGCTGAAGTAAGGGAATTGTGTTGAAAGAGCAAGCCCATATTGGCAAAACTTTCATTCCAGGATGTGAATTCTTCCTTTAATCGGTGTCCCAATGCAGCCTGGAGGGTAAACTGATGATCGAGATTGTGACTGAGTTTGACGGAGGTCCACAGACCTGTGTCTTGTGAACTCAGATTCCAGACATTCATGCAGGCAAGGAGAAAAACACAAATTCGGATCCCTGATCTTCTGGCTATTCTGTTTGGTCTTTTATCCATTCTCGCGCATTTACAAAAGCCTCTATCCAGGGGGTTATTTCATCATTTTTTCTATCTTCCGGGTAGGTTCCGCATTGCCAGGGCAGGAATGATCTTTCCAGGTGAGGCATTATGGCAAGGTGGCGGCCATCTTCCGAACAGAGCGCTGCTGCAGCAAAATCGGAACCATTTGGATTCCCGGGATAAGCTTCAAAGGAGTATTTAACGGGGATATGATAGTCACTTTCGCTTCCGGGAAGGGAAAATCTTCCTTCACCATGGGCAACCCATATCCCGAGCCGGCAGCCCGACAGGCTGTTAAGCATTACCGAATGATTGGGCTGAATATCCACGTTCAGGAAGGCCGATTCAAATTTCCCGGACTCATTATGGAGAAGGCGGGGTTTTTCCGGGTTTTCAGAAGAGACCATTCCGAGTTCAACCATTAGCTGACATCCGTTGCATACTCCCAGACTCAGGGTGTCCCTGCGCTGATAGAACCGATCCAGGGTGTTCCGGGCCGTTGGATTATAGCGGAAAGCCCCGGCCCAGCCCTTGGCCGATCCCAGTACATCGGAGTTGGAGAATCCGCCTACAAATACAATCATATGAACATCGTTCAGGTCCTCTCTTCCTGAGATCAGGTCGGTCATATGCACATCCTTCACATCCATGCCCGCAAGGTAGAGAGCCCAGGCCATTTCCCGGTCTCCGTTTACTCCTTTTTCCCTGATTATGGCAGCTTTTATTCCCGATTCCTTCCTTCTTTTGGGATCAATCCTGTAGGATTTAAATTTTCCCGGGAAATCATGGAAATCGAAGCTTAGTTTCTGTTTAGGGTAATTCCTGAATCTTTCCTTCGCTGCTTTTTCGCCCGATTGTTTACGGTCCAGCAGGTAAGAGGAATAGTACCATTTATCGCGCAGTTCCGGAATGTTAAATGAGAGGTTTTCCTTTCCAAACTTAAGGGTAAGCTCGTTCGATTTGTTTACCTTTCCGAGGATATGAAATTTAATTCCGTTCTCGGCAAGCAGCTCAAGATCTTTCTCCTTTTTAAATTGTAGTATTAATCCCGGATTTTCTGCAAACAGAGCATGCACCAAATCCTTATCGGTCACCGGGGAGAGGTCTGTTTCCATTCCGGTCTGATCTGTGGGAAAACACATTTCCAACAGGGCGGTTATGATCCCGCCTGCTGAAATGTCGTGTCCTGCAAGGATCTGTCCGGCCTTGATTGCCCCCTGTATATGGGTAAATACCTTTTTGAAATAATCGGGATCAGCAACATTGGGAGTATCTTTTCCTGGACTGTTTAACAAAACGGACAGGGCGGATCCTCCCAGGGATAATTCTGTTCCGGACATGTCGAGGTAAACGATCACCGAGCCTGGAACTTTTCTGGCGACAGGTTCAACGATTTGTCGTATGTTGGAGACCTGGGCTGCAGCGGAGATTATTACCGTTCCGGGAGAAAGGACCTTCTCCTTTCCGTATTTTTGGGTCATGGAGAGAGAGTCTTTACCTGTTGGGATATTGATGCCCAGTGCAATGGCGAAATCGCTGGCAGCTTTCGCTGCATCGTAAAGTGCGGCGTCCTGACCCGGATTCCGGCAGGGCCACATCCAGTTAGCCGAAAGGGAAATCCCGGCAATTCCGTGTTCGAGCGGGGCCCAGATCAGATTGGTAAGGGCTTCTGCGATGGACAGGACAGAACCGGCAGCCGGGTTCACCAATCCTGCCGCAGGTGCATGACCTATGGAAGTTGCGTACCCATGCCTGCCCTGGTAGTCGAGGGCCACTGCTCCCAGGTTATTGAGCGGAAGCTGGTATTCCCCGGCGCACTGTTGTTTGGCAATTTTTCCGGTTACAGATCTGTCTACTTTATTGGTAAGCCAGTCTTTACAGGCTACAGATTCCAGTTGAAGAAGTTCTTCCAGGTATTCTTGCAGGCGGGAGATATCATATTTTAATTCAGGAAAGTCAGACCCCAGTTTCCGGTCTTCCATTACCGTCTTGGGAGGATTTCCAAACAGGTCGGTTAGTTCAAGGTCGATCGGACGTATATCTTTTTCAGGATCTTCAAAGATAAAGCGGTGATCACCGGTTACCCTTCCGATAATGTACATTGGAGCCCTTTCCCTTTCAGCGATTTTTTGAAGTTCCACCAGGTCTTTTTCCTTTACAATGAGCCCCATTCTTTCCTGGGATTCGTTACCAATGAGTTCCCTTGCAGAGAGGGTAGGGTCACCTACCGGGAGTTTGCTCAGGTCGATAATCCCGCCGGTGGCTTCCACCAGTTCTGAGAGGCAGTTCAGGTGCCCTCCGGCCCCATGGTCATGTATGGAGACGATGGAATTGAATCCCGACTCGGCCAGAGCCCTGATGGCATTGTATACTCTTTTTTGCATCTCGGGATTGGCCCTTTGGACTGCATTGAGCTCAATTTTATTTGCATATTGCCCGGTAGCAACGGAGGAAACTGCTCCTCCGCCCATCCCGATCCGGTAGTTATCTCCTCCCAGGAGGATCACCAGATCGCCTTTCTCCGGGATGTCTTTTTCACTTTCTTCAAGATTACCGTATCCGATTCCCCCGGCGAGCATGATAACCTTGTCGAAACCGAATTTTGTTTCACCGCCGGTGTATTCATACGTGAGCAGGCTGCCGCAAATAAGGGGCTGACCGAATTTATTCCCAAAATCGCTGGCTCCGTTGGATGCCTTGATCAGGATTTGCTCCGGAGTTTGATACAACCAGGGCCTGGGTTTGGACTTCTTTTCCCAGGATCTGCCCTCGGCTGACCTGGCAAAGGCGGTCATATATACGGCTGTTCCGGCCATGGGAAAAGCGCCCTTGCCCCCGCCTATCCGGTCGCGTATCTCACCTCCGGTCCCTGTGGAAGCCCCGTTGAAGGGTTCTACCGTGGTCGGGAAATTGTGAGTTTCGGCTTTCAGGGAAAGGACCGATTTCCGTTCCAGGATCCTGAAAAAATCAGGGCGGTCCTGTTTGACGGGTGCAAACTGCTCCACAACCGGGCCTCTGGAGAAGGAACAGTTATCCTTGTATGCTGAGACGATGGTATTGGGATTCGTTCGGGTGGTTTTTTTAATCAGCTCAAATAGGCTGGATTCCTTTTCCTCCCCGTCAATCACAAATCTCCCGTTAAAGATTTTGTGCCGGCAGTGTTCGGAATTAACCTGTGAGAATCCGAACACCTCGCTATCCGTAAGTTTTCTTTCCAGATTCCGGGAGAGTGTTTCGAGGTAAGTGATCTCCTCCGGACTCAGGGCAAGACCCTCAGATTCATTATAGGCTGCTATGTTTTCAATATAAATGACCTCCTCGGGCTGCCTGTCCGTCTTAAATACTTTATCGTCCAGGTTGTGATAAAGTTCCTGTAACATGGGATCGTATTTGGCCTTTTCATTTTTCACCCGGGTAAATTCTTCCATCCGGAGAATCCCCGGTATTCCCATGTTGGCAGCTATTTCCACGGCATTGGTACTCCAGGGGGTTATCATTTCCTTCCGTGGTCCTGTAAAATAGCCTTCTATGTTAACGGCACCGAGATACCGGGCATTTCCAAGCACCCAGCGTAGCCTGTTTCTTTGTTCTTCGCTAAGGGGAGGAGTATCAAGGCCGATATATTTCTTTTCCGAAAGTTTAAAAAATAGTGTCATGTAAGGTACGTCAAATGGTGAGCCTGATTGGAATACAAATATAGTGATTTTCCCGGTTGTTCCAGACAACCCCCGGATAGGGAACCTAAGTGCCGGTTAAACTTCGTTTACAGAAATTATGATTACTTTTGTGTTTTCCCTTTGGGGGCAGGGATTAATAAAATCAGGATTTATGAAAGAATTTTGGGATGAACGCTATGATGTTCATGAATTTGTCTATGGAACGGAACCGAACCGTTTTATAGCGGAAAAACTTAGGGAATTGAAGACCGGATTTGTCCTCATGCCGGCAGAAGGCGAGGGCAGAAATGCAGCCTTTGCCGCGGGAGCGGGTTGGAAGGTTCATGCATTTGACTATAGCCGGGTAGCATTTGGGAAAGCCATGGAACTTGCCCGCAAAATGGCTGTGGATTTTGAGTATCAGATACAGGATTGTGAAAATTTCCAGGCTGTGGACTCCTACTACGATGCCATTGCCTTCAGTTTCCTCCATCTCAGGGAGTACCAAAGGAGAACTTTCCATCAAAAACTGGTGCAGAGTCTGAAGCCGGGAGGAGTCCTGATCGCCGAACTTTTCTCCAAAAAACAGATCAACCTGGATACCGGCGGACCTAAAAGTCTTGAGATGCTCTATTCGGTTGATGACCTGAGGAAGGATTTCTCAGGTCTGAAAAGGTTCGATGCCGAGGAAGTTCGTATCGATCTTAAGGAGGGGCCCTTTCATAATGGAGAGGCCTGGGTTATTCAGGTTTATGGCAAAAAATAGACCGGACCCTTCAGACTCTGGCAAATAAAACCCGGATTTTTTCTTTAGCTTAAGGACAGGAGGTCAGGAGTTTCAGCAGCTCCCTGACCTGTTTGTGGTTTTCCACAAAATATTTAGCCTTGGTGGATTTGGTGCCTACTTTTACGGTAATTGCCTCGGGTGGCATGGACTCGAATGTAAACTCGTCTGTCCAGTCATCTCCCAGCGCAAGGATGAAATCGTAACTTTCCTCTCCCATCCTGTGCAATGCTGCCCGGCCCTTGTTAATTCCACTGTTTTTGATTTCAATCACCTTATCCCCGTCCATGATCTCCAGGTGCAGGTTGGAAACCAGGCTTTGGAGCTCATCTTTCAGCTCATAGGATCTTTGAATGCCCAAATCGGGGTCCGAATTCCGGTAGTGCCATACCAGAGAATAGTTTTTTTCCTCGATGAAGCTTCGCGGGGTCCTGTCCACATAGAAGGTCAGGATATTGCGGATCTCGTCCATCCAGGATTTATTGATGGGCTCGATCATATGCCAGTCCGAATCCGGTTCCCTGTGCCAGACACCGTGCTCGGCAATGAACCCTATCCTCCAATCCCGGTCGAACCATTCCGACAGGGTTTCCTTGTCTCTCCCGCTAATGATGATCACCCGGTTGCTGATATCAGCAATGATTTGATTAAGCAGGTCGTAAAGTTCCTTATCGGGCCGGGCATCCTGGGGATCTTTGTAGAATCCCTGAAGGGTTCCGTCATAATCCAGCAGGATCAGCCGGCTTTCCGCCTTATTATAATGTTGGATAATCTTATTTTTAAGGTTTCTGCTAAGTCGGCGGGTAGCATTGTATTCCTGTATCTGTTTTACCCCATCCAGGCTTTTTATAAAATCGGTAGCCCATTTGTACTCCGTATAGCGTGAGAGTCTCTGCTGAAGGGCGCTGTTTCTTTCCCGCTTTTCTTCCGGAGGCATGGAAAGCGCCTGATGAATGGCGTGGGCCGTTTCTGCCTTATTATTCGGATTTACGATGATCGCTTCGGCCATTTCCTTGGATGCCCCGGCCATTTCCGAAAGAATGAGTACCCCTTCCATTTCGGGATGACTTGCAATATATTCTTTGGCAATCAGGTTCATACCGTCCCTGATTGGGGTGATCAGAGCAACGTCGGAGCACTGGTATACCTGAACAAGTTGTTCAAAACTCAGTTCTTCGTAAAAATAATAAACCGGCCTCCAGTTTATACGGCCAAATTCAGCGTTGATCTTCCCTACCTGCTCATCCAGCTCCGATTTGATCTTTTTGTACTCGGAAATATTTTCATTGGGAGGGGTAACATACAAAAGCAAGGTTACTTTTCCCCGGTAAACCTTATAATTTTGAAGGAAGTTCCGATAGGTCTTCAGCCGGTTTATGATCCCTTTGGAAAAGTCCAGCCAGTCGATTGACAGGATGATCTTGTTTTCTTCATTGACTTTAATGTGGTTTTTTATCTGCTCCTTGAAGTCCCTGAGTCCGGCAGGAGTCTTTTTCATCAGCTCCCGGGCGGTATTGTGGAACTTATCGAAATCGATACCCATGGGGAAGTTTTCAACCTTCAGAACCCTCTTATCATAACGGATCTGGTTCAGGTAGGTATCCAGCCCAATCAGTCTTCTGACCGAGCTCATGAAATGCCTTTCGTAATCGTAGGTGTGAAAACCAATGAGATCTGCTCCCAATAATCCTTCCAGGATCTCAATCCGCTGAGGTAACAGCCGGAATACCTCAAATGAAGGAAAGGGTATATGCTGAAAGTAGCCAATGGACAAGGTGGGAAATCTTTCCCGCAACATCCGGGGCAACAACATTAGGTGATAATCATGGATCCAGACGCTGTCGTCTTCTTTAATGATCGGCTCCAAATGCTCCGCATAAATTTCATTTACAGCCACATAAGCCTTCCAGTCTTCCTTACGGTAGGTAGCCAGTTCATTAAAATAATGAAACAGGGACCAGAGGGTGGTATTGCAGTAGCCTTCCAGGTACTTTTCCCTCACCCGTTTTTTAAGGTAGATGGGGTAGCAATTATGTTTCATTAGTTCTTCTCCGATTTTCTCTTTCTCGGAAGCCTGAAGTTTACTTTTGTCGATTCCCGTGGTTCCAATCCAGGCAGTATGGTTATCCTGGTAAAATTTGGTGAGACCGCTTGAATATCCTCCGATGCGTTGTTGCAGGTTTATTTTCCCGTTACGGGCTTTGACAATTTTCAGGGGCAAAAGATTGGATACAAAAATTATTCTTCCCATAGCGTGGTTTTAGTTGCAATTATATAAAAGTAAGGCTTATTTTTTAAACAGCAGGCACAAAAGCCGGTATCAAATAGCCTTTCCGGACAGAATGCGCCTTGACGGGGCTGAGTTAAGGTCTATTTAATTTAGATTAGTTACCTTTGCGTAAATTCTAACAAAAACGGGCATTGTAAGTTTATGAATTCACACAATTTTGATGCAGTTATTTTCGATCTGGATGGAGTGATCACCAAAACCGCCGAGGTTCATTCCAAAGCATGGACCCGGATGTTCAATGATTACCTGAAACAAAGGGAAGAGGAACACGGGGAGAAATTTGAGGAATTTTCTCATGAAGGGGATTATTTGCCTTTTGTGGATGGCAAGCCCCGGTATAAAGGAGTGGCAGACTTTCTTAAATCGCGTCAGATTGACATTCCCTATGGTGACCCTTCCGATGATCCGGATGAGGAAACGGTTTGCGGCCTGGGGAACCGGAAGAATGAATACTTCACACAAACCCTGAATGAAGAAGGGGTTGAGGTTTATGAGAGCACCGTTGAGCTGATCAGGGAATTGCAGAAAGAGGGGATAAGGCTCGGAGTGGCTTCTTCCAGCAAGAATTGTAAAATGGTATTGGAAACAGCCGGCCTTCTTCACTATTTTGAGACCCGGGTGGATGGCATGGTATCGGCCGAGTTGGGATTGAAGGGGAAGCCCGAACCCGATATTTTTACCACTGCCTGTGATAACCTGGGAGTGGCATACGACCGGTCGGTGGTGGTCGAAGATGCGGTAAGCGGTGTTCAGGCGGGAGCCAAGGGTGGATTTGGTTTTACACTCGGACTCGACCGGGAGGGGAATCGCGAAGCCCTGGTTCGGAACGGTGCCGATATAGTGCTTAACGATATTGATGAACTTGGAGGGATCCCATTTATAGAACGCTGGTTTCAGGAAGAAGTGCCCAACCTGAAATGGAACCTGGTGTACCGGAGTTATGATAAATCGAGGGAGAAATCGAGGGAAGCCATTCTAAGCGCCGGAAACGGATTTTTCGCCACGCGCGGCAGTCTGGAGGAGATCAATGCAGGAGAGCATAATTACCCGGGGAGTTACATGGCGGGTTTGTACAACCGAAGAAAATCAAAAGTGGGAGACCGTTGGATCGAAAATGAAGATTTTGTCAATTTCATCAACTGGATACCGGTTTCCTTCAGAAGGGAAGGAGAAGAATGGTTTAACCCCAACCTGCATTCTTTTTCTGATTTTGAAAGAAGGCTGGACCTGCGGAACGGGCTGCTTTATCGCAGATTGGTGGTAAATCATGAGGACGGGGCAAAAACGGAACTGGTCTCACGGAGGTTTGTCAGCATGGCCAATCCTCACCTGGCCGGACTCGAATACATTGTCAGGCCCCTGAACTATTCGGGGACTCTCGAACTTAAATCGCAGATAGACGGGGATATCCTTAACGAAGGTGTGGAAAGGTACAGTGATCTGGATCAGCACCATCTTGACAATCCTGAACAGGGGAGGAATGATGGAATAGGTTACGTCATTGTCCGTACAAATCAATCGGATATCACCATCTCCGTTTCGGAGAAACTCAGGGTATTTAACGATGGAAAAGCCGCAAGTGAGGGTGATTTCCAGTCTGAAAAAGGGAAAATATCCACCTTTTTTAAAGAGCCGGTAAAGGAAAATAAGGAGCTGAAACTTCAAAAGCTGGTCTGTGTTCAGAATTCGCGCGATTTCGAAGTGGAAAACCCGCTTGGGGCTGCTCTTGTTGCTTTAAAAGAAGCGGACAACTTTGACACCCTTTTGGAAGAAAGCGCCGGCAAATGGGCGGAGATCTGGGAAAAGGCCGATTTAAAGGTAGATGGCGACCGGTTTACTCAAATGCTGCTGAGAATGCATATCTACCATTTAATGGTTACTGCTTCAACCCATCATACTAAACTTGACGCAGGGATCCCTGCCAGGGGACTGCATGGGGAGGCTTACCGCGGACATATTTTCTGGGATGAGCTTTATGTACTACCCTTTTATATATCTCATTTTCCCGAAATTGCAAGGTCGGTGCTTATGTACCGCTACCGCAGGATGGAGGAGGCCGCTAAATATGCCCGTGAGTACGGATATGAAGGGACCATGTTTCCATGGCAGAGCGGAAGTGACGGGCGTGAAGAAACCCAGATCGTACATTTGAATCCGGTTTCGGGCGAATGGGGTGATGACTACAGTTCGCTTCAACGACATATATCCATTGCAATTGCCTATAATATCTGGCAATATTACCATATTTCCGGGGATCAGGAGTTTATGGATCAATACGGTGCTGAGATGTTTTTTGGGATTTGCAGGTTCTGGGCCAGCAAATCGGAATATAACGAGGAGCTACAGCGCTATCATATCGACAAGGTAATGGGGCCTGATGAGTTTCACGAGAAGCTGCCGGATGCGGAGGAGGGCGGACTTAAAGACAATGCCTATACCAACATAATGGTGGTCTGGCTTTTTAACCGGGCCTTCGATATCATGGATTACATGAGGATCGATGAGAGAAAGAGGGTGGTAGAAAAAATCGGACTGAGTAAGGAAGAATTAGTGAAATGGAAGGATGTTACCCATAAGATGAATCTCATAATGAATGAGGACGGCATCCTGTCGCAGTTTGATGGATATTTTGATCTTAAGGAACTTGACTGGGACGCATACCGGAAAAAATACGAGAATATTCACCGGATGGACCGTATTCTGAAATCGGAAGGGAAATCACCCGATGATTTTAAGGTTGCCAAACAGGCCGACGTGTTAATGACCTATTATAATATTGATCAGGAGAACGTAAATTCCATCCTAAAGAATCTGGGCTTTGGGGTTCCTGAAAAAATGCTGAAGAAGAATTTCGACTACTATATCAGTCGAACCTCTCATGGGTCCACACTGAGCAGGGTTGTTCATGCATTTCTGGCCCGGGAGATAGGAGAAAGTGAAAAATGCTGGGAGATGTATGTGGAAGCCCTGGTTAGCGATTATATTGATATCCAGGGGGGAACCACCGGTGAGGGTATCCACATGGGGGTTATGGGAGGTACGGTATTGTCGGCGCTTACGGTATTTGCCGGACTTAACTGGCACGGGGATGCATTGAGGCTGGATCCTTCTCTTCCTTCGGCCTGGAAATCCATGGAATTTAGCTTCCGGTTTAAAGGGGAGGAATACCATTTTCGGATAGATGGTGAATCGGTTCAAGTGGAATTTCAAACTCAATCTTCCGAAGAGGGAAGGATATTCGTAAGAGGAAGACGTTTCAGCCTTTTAACGAATGAAACCATAAAAATTCCTCTTTGAATTGAAACTAATCAATGAATTTTCAATATTTGCAAATAATTTAATCAATACAAAATTATCATGCTGGGTGATATCCTATTGATCAGGGATATGCATAAATCAGCCGCCGAGGCGATTGCGAAGAAGGTTATTATTGACCGGGAGAAAAAACCCAAGGGATACCGCTATATTGTTGCAATATCGGGCGAATCCGGGGCAGGTAAATCGGAGGTCTCTCATTCTCTGGCATTGCAGCTGAAGCAGGAGCATATTCGCGTTAAAGTACTTCATACTGATAATTACTACAAGGTACCTCCGCTGCTTCGTCCGGAATGGAGAAGGACGAAAGGGATTGAAACCGTGGGAACCGATGAGTACGACTGGAACCTGATTCACAGGAACATTCAGGATTTCAAGGAGGAAAGGGAGTCGATGATGCCATGCATAGATATCATCCCGGAGCAGGTAGATAAGATCATTACTGACTTCAAAAAGATTGACATGTTGGTGATCGACGGACTATATGCGCTTAAGGCCGATGGGATTGATATGAGGGTTTTTATTGATCTGACCTATCATGAAACCAAGATTTCACAGATTGTCAGAGGGAAGGAAAAAATGGATGATTTCAGGGCCAGGGTGCTTGAAAGAGAGCATTTGAATGTCCGATCCCTGCGGCCCCTTGCCGATTATATTATTGATAAGAGTTATCAGGTGGTGGATCCGAAAACGGGGGAGTTTATATAGTCAGATTCTCAGACCAATGACGAGGACATCATCGACCTGGAAATAGTCTCCTTTCCAATCATTAAAGGCCTCTTCAATTTTCCGTTGTTGATCCGGCATGGGTAATTCATGAAGGCTGGTAAGGATATCGTTAAATCTTTTGTTGAGAAATTTCTTGCCCACGCTTCCTCCAAACTGATCAATCAGTCCGTCTGTATAGATGTAGAGGCAGTCGCCTTTGGAGAATTCAATCTCATTGTTGGTGAAAGGATCCATTTTCTGATAAAAAGCTACGGGCATTTTGTCGGCTTTTACAATTTGAAGGGTCTCATTTCTGATCAGGTACAGGGAGTTAAAGGCGCCGGCAAAATAGAGTTTACCGAGGTCCAGATCGAAGGTTAAGACGGACATATCCATTCCGTCCATGGTTTCGAACTCATCATCCCCTCGATTGAGCGAACCGGCTATCTTGTCTCTCAGGGTATCCAGGATCTCGCTGGGAAGGAAGATCTTTTCCTTACCCACAATTTCGTTTAAAAAGGCAATCCCGTACATGCTCATGAAAGCCCCCGGCACTCCGTGCCCGGTACAATCTGCTGCAATAACCACAACCTTGTTCTCGACCTCGCCAAACCAGTAAAAATCCCCGCTTACAATGTCTCTGGGTTTATAGAGGATAAAATAATCCCGGGTCAGGCGGTCCAGGATTCTCTGGGCCGGGAAGGAGGCGGTTTGGATCCTCCTGGCATATTCAATGCTATCTTTTATTTCTTTGCTGCGGATTTCCAGCAGTTCTTTTTGCTGTTCTACGATCCTGTTTTTGGTGATCAGTTCCGCGTTGGCATGTTTCAGCTCATGGGTTCTTTCCTCAACCTTCCTCTCGAGTTGTGCGGTGGCATTATCCTTGAATTTCAGATTCAGCTCGAGCTGATTAATGTAGGATTGCTGGAAACGTATTTTTTGGCGGTCCAACAGCTTGATCTCTTCTGCGAGACCAATGGTAAAAATAAATCCCTGTATAACCGCCCCAACTACCACGGGGTAACGGGTTTCAAAGAAAAAGTTTATGCTGAGAGAGGTTACGACTACCAGGTTGGCGATCAGGAAAAATTTGGCTTTGGATTCCTTTTTAAAAAGGATTATGGATTCGATAAGCCCGAGAATGGCTGCCGAAGCAATGAAAAACAGGGATGAGAAAGCGAGAAAATTGTTATAAAAGCTTTCAATGTAGACGGTCAGGTAATAATAGGGTATGGAAATCAGCAGAAAGAACATAAGCACATTGGTCACGGTGTTCCATCCCGGCAGATGTTTTTCTAACTGAAGATAATTTTTGCTCAGTTGCAGAAAAATGATGAGGGTCAGAAAATATACCGGTAGCCCAATGGGAACGGAGATCAGTCTGCGGATCACAAATTCGTCGTAAAATCCCAGGTAGGTAAACGCAAATATCAGCAGGGTGAGCAGGTAAAGGAAAAGGACGGTAAATGAACTCCTTTTCAGGATCAACCCAAGAATAAGGTTCAATACCGCACTGAAAAGCAAAAGTCCCACCAGGAGTGAATCAATAAAGCGATTTGAAAGTTCCTTTTTGATAAACTGGTTGTAATTGTGGATCTGGAAATAGTTCCCGGTGAAACGGGAGAGGGGGATATCGGGACCGGATCTTAAAAGCAGGAAAAGTTCTTTGGTTTCCCCGGGCTGAAGGGGAAACCTGCCATGGAGATCCAGTCCGCGGACGTTGATCTTTTCGTTTTTCTGGATCTCGTTATCCTGATTAAAAGAAAAAAGTACTGCCGAATCGGCCATGCTTAGGGAAAGGCTGATCACCTGTTCCTGAGGGAGGTTATTGGTAATGATAAAACGGAAAACCTGCTTTTCATCCGTCACTGAAACCGGTTTGGTTAATTTGCCCAGGGGATTAAAGGAATAGCCTGCTATGGAATCCAGATTGAAAAACCCGGGTTTTTCCGACAGGTATCCGATAAAAGATGTGTCAATTTCCAGGCTGGTAAATTCCCTTTCCAGCCGAATGGTATCCTGTGTGAATGCACCCTGCAGGAATGAAAAGAAAACAATAAGGTTAACTACAGCCTTTGTAAATTTCATAAACGGGAATGAATTGATGGTTCAAATATAAATAGATTAAACCAATATCGGTCTGTAAGGGTATATTATGCGCTTTTGCCACTGTACACAGGGATTGGATCCTTCTTTATCAGTACTTATCCGTTATTTATCCCAAAAAATAATTTGTTTATCTAACAATAGCCTTGAAATAATGCATAAAATTGAGGTATTCCATAACTTACCTTCCTTAATTTTGTTCTAGGATAAACCATCAAATCTCATATTATGAAAAAACTTTTATTTGGGCTTCTTGCGTTATCCGTTTTAGGATTGGGCTCCTGCGGACTCATCAGTAAATTGATTCCTGACATTGACACGGTTCTGAAGAAAACTCTCATGGTCGACATTAACTCCAGTTCCGGTCAGACCGACGGAGAGCTTGTGGATGTGACCTCTTCCGATGATTACGATGATTTCAAAGATCGTATCGGCGGTTATGAAGTGGACAAGATCACCTACCTGGTCAGTAACATGAATGTTCCCGCCGACATGTATCTGTCGGGACAGATTGTTGCTTCTTTGGAAGACGGTTCCAGTTCGACCGTGATCGGAACCATTAACAATGCGAACCTTCAGGATCTTCTTTCAGCTGGTGATGAAGTTGATATCACACAGGTTGCGAGCGGGGTAAATCAGATTATCGACTGGCTGGATTCACCGGGTAGTTTTCTGATCTCTGCCAATTTTGAACTGAAAACAGCCGCCGGAGGTGCTTATGGGGTTACCGGTTCTGAAGGGTACGGATTTGATATGGAAGTAAAATTCTATGTAACGGTTATTACCGAGGTGTAAACGATTCCTTCGAAAAAAATCACCGCACTGATTTTTTTCCGTGCGGTTTTTTTTTAGTTACTGTTTTTGTAAAAAAAGGCTGCCATATATGGGGCAGCCTTTTTCTTCGGATTTATTATGCTTAACAAGGGTTTATTTCTTGGTAAACGTCACTCCCGAAATAATTTCCCAAACACCATCAACGTCATAAATGGTAACCTCACCCAGGGTAAAAGTATTGGTAAGGGTGTTGAGATTACCGGTAGCTTCGGAATAATATGAGGGTACGCCGCCGTTGATAAAGGCCTCTGTTTCCGGCATTGAAGTTGAAAAACTCGCGGGATCATCGGTGTGGAAGGTGATCACCAGGGGATTCATACCTCCGAGTGCAAGTCCGTAATTAGCTTCCATTCCTGCGCCAAAGGGTTCAATGCTGACCTGATTGGTGGTTCCGGACACCTGGGTCAGAGTTACATCATAGGTAAAAACCCCAAAATAGCTGTTTTCAACGCATTCGAATGTACCTGTAAAGGTGGCGATATCAAAAGGTACGAATTTATTTACAGACAGGCTGAAGGTATTGTCATAAGCTGCTGCATTATCTCCCCCGATTTTCAGGGTAAGGGTAAGGGGCTGATTAGGAAGTGCATCGTAGATTCCACTTACGGTAAAGCTGGCAACGGCCTGATTTGCCGGAATGGTAACCTCTGAAGGTACATTTACGTGCACACCATTTTGGGCTGTGGAATTTGCATCATCCACCATTATCTGAACGGTTCTGTCGCTGCCGCTCACGGTATTGAGTCCGACTTCAACCGTAAAAGAAGGTGAGGAGACATCCTCCACGAAAAAAGTGCCGCTTGTTGCGTTAGGGAAACTAGCCAGGGCCGGTCCGTTATAGATCCATTGATCGGTATCCTCTTCGCAGGAGGTGAAGACCAGAGACACAGCCATGAACAGGGTCAAAAGCTTAAATATGTTATTTTTTATCATGAGTTTTTGTATTTTAATTTCTTAATGAAGCAGTTACCTTTCGATAACTGCTTCATATCAGGATTTTTTATTAATACGCATCATTTTGATCTGCCTCAGAAATATTCTCATTGGCATCTATCTCATTCTGCGGAATGGGATAGTTGAAAAGAGGATCATTTGCCGGCAGGCTCTTGCCATCAAATTGCTGGAATCTCATATCGCAAAAATTGAGAATCTTGAAGTAGTGGCCAGTTGTAACAATGCCATGCAGGCATTTGGTGTTCTGAGGGATAAAAAGGTTGACCTGCTTTTTATGGATATCCAGATGCCCCAGCTAACGGGCATTGACTTTCTGAAAGCACTTAAAAACCAGCCCAGAGTGATCATTACGACTGCTTACCGGCATTACGCTCTCGAAGGATATGAACTGGATGTGGTTGATTATTTGCTGAAGCCCATCTCCTTCGAAAGATTTCTTAAAGCGGTTAACAAATACTATCATTATTCCACAGGGGATCTTCATGTAGTACAATCGGCCGGCACCGATATTCCCGGTTCCCGAGCCTATATGGATGTAAAAGAAAATAAAAAGATCATTCGAATTTACCTTGAGGATATCTGCTTTATAGAGGGTCTGAATGAATATGTGGGTATCAATACCGATGAGAGAAGGATCGTTACGAAAGGCAGTCTTACCAGGATTGAGGAAAAATTACCTTCCGATCGATTCATAAGAATACATAAATCCTTTATCGTTCCCTTATCCAGGATAAACGCCTTTTCCTCCACATCGGTTGAAATCGATAAACGGGAGCTGCCCATAGGAAGAAGCTACAAGAATATAGTGCTCAAAACTCTGAATTATAGCGCGGATTAAGGAATCTCCTTTCTGCATTCATCGGAATTGCAAGATATCAAATAATAGCAGGTAGTGATCATGAAATTTCTAATCCAGGGCAGGGAATAAATTAACGCGATCTGCTTTCTCGGTTTCAATCCAAATTTTACCTGGTAATTGGGGTTTATGAACCAGAGTATCCTTTTTTCAACCTTGTATTTTTCCTTTCGTATTATCCTGAGGAAGCGTTCCAGGCTGATCCTGGTTTCCCGGATCTCCATAAGACTTTCTATCCTCTTTTGTGGTTCACCGGCCAGGCTTAGCAGCCCCGGGTAGGTTCTTCCCGGAAGCAAATGTATCCATGGCAATATGCTAAGATACTTATTTAAACACATCTGCTGATGCCCCCCAAAGGGATTTTGCCATGGGGGAAATCCCAGGAATAGCATGCCGGAGGACTTCAGGAAGATCTTGACGTAGTTTAGGAACCGTTCCTGGTTATGAATGTGCTCAAGTACATCCCTCATGATGATCAGGTCAAATTGCCTTTTGAGATTTTCGGGCGGACTGTATATGTCCGAGCAGATAAATTCGATGTTTTCCTTTTGGGGATGATCAGAGTAAAACTTTTCTGCATTCGAAATCTTGGTTTCCAGGATGTCCACCCCTGTGGCCCTGCAGCCTGCCTCCAGAAAAGGAAGGAGATTGCCGCCCTCACCACAGCCGATCTCCAGAACTTCGGTGCCGGGACCCACGGGAAGGTGCTCCTCGATAAAAGGTATAACATACTTCCCGGAGGTGTATGCCTGCTCTTCAAAGTATTTGTCTCTTTGCCTGTGCCGTTCCTGCATAATCCTAGCTTTTGCCGCCCAAAGATATAATATTTCCGTGAATTGACTTTTTACCGGGAGGGGTCCCCTCAATTCCTTCCTCATATGCGATCGCAGCTCTTTGGGCAAAATCTGTAAAATTCCTGAAACTGAATTAAACCATACCCGGAAAATATTGTTTATGGATCGGGCAATTGAGTTGGATATCCTGAATTACCAGATTTACATGCACTTGTATTCATTCTCTTGAAATCATTATTGACCGTATAATAACTCTAAATCTATTTTTATGAACATTAACTTTGATCAAATCAGGGAGCTGGCAGTCCAATACGGGCTTAAGATGCTCGGAGCCATTCTCGTATTGTTATTGGGTTTATGGATTATCCGAATCATTTCGAAAGGAACCGGAAGGTTCCTTAACAAGAGAAACATTGATGATTCTTTAAAACCCTTTCTGAGAACCATGCTATCCATCATCCTCAAAGTACTGCTGGTGGTTTCTGTGCTTGGGATGATCGGGATTGAAATGACCTCCTTCATCGCAATTCTGGGTGCGGCAGGTCTTGCCATTGGCCTTGCCCTTTCGGGTACCCTTCAGAATTTTGCAGGAGGGGTTCTAATCCTTATTTTAAAACCTTTTAAATCTGGTGATTACATTGATGCTGCCGGACACTCGGGTAGCGTTCATGAAATTCAGATCTTTAATACCATCCTCAAAACTCCGGATAACAAAACCATCATTATACCCAACGGCAGCCTTGTGAATGCCTCGATTGTTAATTATTCCGCTCAGGAAACAAGGAGGGTCGACTGGACTTTCGGGATTGCTTACGGTGATAGTGTTGAAGATGCACAAAGGATCCTTAACCGGTTGATTTCAGAAGATGATAGAATTTTAAAGGATCCGGCACCCTTCATGGCATTGTCCGAACTCGCGGATAGTTCCGTAAATATTGTGGTCAGAGTGTGGGCAAAAACCTCTGATTACTGGGGTATCTTTTTCGATATGAATCAAAAAGTCTATAACGCCTTTAACAGTGAAGGCATTAATATACCCTTCCCGCAAATCGATGTACATATGGTAAAAGAGGCATAGATCATTTTAGAATTATGTTAAATAACCAACCGGGGCAGAATATCTCCCCGGTTTTTTTATTTTTACCCTTTCGGGAGAGATTGCAAATCCGGCTTTGTCCAGGCAGATATGCGAAATCCATCTGCGGATGAGTTCTTAAAAGACACTAAAAAACAGGTGAATACTAATGCAAGTTATATTTGTACAGCATGTACCCTTCGAAACCCCGGGCAGACTTCCTGAGGTTTTCAGTTCACTGGGAGCTGAACTCTCTGTGATAAGACTATATGAATATGTGCCGGAAGAGCTGCCCCAGGGGGATATTTTGGTAATCATGGGCGGACCCATGAATATTTATGAAGAGGATCTTTATCCCTGGCTTTCCTGGGAGAAAAGACTGATCGCGCATTACCTTGAAAATGATAAGTTCGTTTTTGGATTTTGTCTGGGAGCCCAGTTAATTGCCGATGTTTTGGGCTCCAGAATCTTTGCATTACCGGGCAGGGAGATTGGTTGGTTCCCTGTGATTAAAACCAATGACCGGATTCTAAAATTTTTACCCGATATCGCTACAGTATTTCACTGGCATGGTGAGACCTTCGATCTTCCGGAGGGGGCCCTTCCATTGTTCCGCTCAGATTTCACTGAAAACCAGGTATTTATATACAATAACAAAGTCCTTGCCCTGCAATTTCATCTTGAAATGACCGCAGCCGGAATTGAGGATATTACCCGGTATTGCGCAGATGAACTGGACAATTCCCCTTTTGTGATGGCACCGGAAAAGATCCAGGAAGGGTATGAACTTTATGGCCGGAATAACTTCCGTATTCTGAAAAATCTAATCTCCTATATTGTTCATAACAATTCCTGAAGCGTCCGGAAAGCTATTTTATTATGCCTTAGTTTTGTGTGTAGACATGTGATTTATGGCTGAAAAGGTAAATATTTTCTCTCTGGAAAGGCCGGAAAATTTCGAGAAGGTTTTTAAAGAATATTTTCAACCCCTTTGTTATTATTCAGTTCGACTGGTAGGAGATATGGATGCGGCAAAAGACATAGTTCATAATGTATTCGTCAAGCTTTGGGAGCGGCGGAGTGAAATACACCACGATAAGCCTCTCCGATCCTATCTTTTCACCTCTGTCCACAATCGCTCACTTAACCATCTCAGGGATCATTCCAGGTTTGAAGCCAGAGATATATCGGAGATCCCCCTGGGCAGCGATTTAACCGCCGATGATCATTCCAACGTAGAAAATGCAGAACTTGAAAGCAAGATTGCCTCGGCCATCCGGTCGCTTCCGGAGAACTGCCGGGAAATTTTCCGGATGAGCAGGATGGAGGGAATGAAATACCGTGAAATTGCAGTAGCCCTGAATATTTCCGTGAAAACGGTTGAAGCCAGGATGTCGACCGCACTCCGTCAATTGAGAGATGAATTGAAGGATTATCTCAAGGTATTTGCACTGATGATAATGGAGTTTTTTCGGCAAATTTTATAGGGTAAATAGCAAATCAAGTGTGAACATAACAGATAATATTATAGATAAAGAAGCTCCTTGCAACAGAATTAACTAAAAGATAAATGGAAATAAGTGGTGAAAGCACTGGTAAATATAGGTGAGACAGGCAATGAAGGTTGGCTGAACACTATTATATCTAAACTTTGAGTGAAGAAACCCATACCCTTACAGCATCAAAAAAAATGTTAACCTACACATATACAAAAATTTAGCATATTTGCAATTATATGAAACCTTCGGATCATAATGAAGTACCCATCGATCTGATAAGTCGATACCTCACCGGTGAGGCCTCACCCGATGAGATCATCGATTTTGAGAAATGGAGATCCTATTCTGCCCAGAATCAGAAGATTTTCACCCAATATCAGAATCTTTGGGAAAGAACCGGTCAGTTGAGCCTGTTCGCGGATATTGATATAGAAAATGAATGGGAAGTATTTCTTACCCACGTGGATGAAAAACCAGCACCGCGGACTCTCTCACTTCGTACGGCCTTTATACGTACGGCTGCAGCCCTGGTAATAGGCCTGGTGCTAAGTTTCTCGGTTTATTACCTTTATAATGCTCTTGCTTTCACAACAATAGTTGCGAAGGAGGTTACCGAGGTGGAGCTCCCGGATGGAAGTCTGGCTACCCTGAACCGAAACTCGGAGATTCGTTTTCCCGGAAATTTCAGGAAGGGGAGAAAAGTGGAACTCGATGGAGAGGCCTTTTTCGAGGTTACCTCCGACCCCGAAAGACCTTTCGAGGTTAACTCAGGAGATTTCGGACTTGAGGTCCTGGGTACTTCCTTCAATCTGGAAGCCTATGAGTCCAGGAATATCGTGAAGGTAGTAGTGGCAACCGGCAGAGTGGTTGTATTCGACCTGGAAAATCCCGAGCAGAAAGATTTCCTAAAGGCAGGAGAAAAGATTGTATATTCCAGGGAAACCGGAAACCGTTTGCTTACCCTGAATAAAGACCCTAATTATAATGCCTGGAGAACCCTGGAGCTGAGGTTTGAGGATAAGAGCCTGAGTGAAGTTGTGGAAGTCCTGAGAAAGGTGTATGGTCGGGAGATCGAAATAATGAATACCAAAGCAGGCATTTGCCGCATAAGTGTTAACTTTAACCAGATGCCGGTTGAAGAGGTCTTGGAAGTAATTACCAAAACCCTTAACCTGTATTTCGAAAAACAAGAGGATAAATACATAATATACGGAGAAGGATGTTGATGTATGAAGATGACGAAAAGATATTTTGTCTTGTCCATTTTCATTTCCCTGTTTCTATGCTCCGAATCTGTTTACTCACAGGGCGAAAGGGAAATACCTGTTATTTTGCCCTCACATACACTTACCCTCAAGGATTTGCTTGAAGAAATCCAGGACCAGTCGGGCCTGAACCTTTCGTATAATCCGGACGAATTACCCCTCGACACCTTACTTCACTTTGACCGCCTGGAACAAACGTTATCCTCCCTTACAATAAATTTGGAAAAATACGATCTCATATTTACGACCCTTAGGGATTATCTGATCGTTAACCATCAGATCAGGGTGCCAGAAGATCCACCTCTCCCCGAATGGGTAATAATAAACGGTTATGTAAGAGACTCGGCAACCGGGGAAGCACTGATAGGAGCCAATGTGGTAATAATGGAAACAGGCAAAGGGACTATCACCAATGGCTATGGGTTCTATTCCCTAAGATTACAACCCGGAGAGCACAGTCTGATCATTTCTTACCTGGGTTATATCCCCGCTGAGGTGGAACTGGGTTTGTCGGAGGACCTGGAAGTGGGTATTGATCTTGTCAAAGCCCCCAATGAGTTGGAGGAAGTCAGAATTTACTCTTCGGATAGTCTGAACGTCCTTTATAGTGGAGGTGGCAGTAAATCCAGGTTGCAGGTGGGGTCCTTGAAAAAAATTCCCGGATTTATGGGTGAAAGGGACGTGATTAAATCCCTTCAGTCCATTCCCGGAATTAATTTTTATTCCGATGGTTCAACCATTTTTCATGTGAGGGGTGGAGCTAGGGATCAAAATCTTCTTCTAATAGATGAAGCCCCGGTGTATAATCCCGCCCACCTCCTGGGATTATTTTCGGTGTTCAGTCCGGATGCCCTCAACTCCCTCAATCTATACAAAGGAGATATTCCTGCCCGTTTTGGAGGAAGACTTTCCTCGGTAATTGATATAAAAATGAAGGAAGGGAACCGGAACCAGTTGGTTTTTAGTGGGAATACCGGATTTATCGCAACTTCTCTTAACCTGGAGGCTCCTCTTGTTAAGAAAAGGGGTTCGTTTTATATTTCCGGAAGGAGATCGCACTTAAAATGGTTGTTAAATGCTCAAAATCCCTCTATTGATCAATTACATTTTTCGGACATTAACCTAAAATCGAATATCAGGCTAAACAACACCAATCGCCTGTTTTTGTCTTTTTATGCAGGAAACGATATCTTTCGTAATCGAACGGGCAGATTTGAATCCAGCGGGATTCAATGGAAGAACCTGGCATTTTCGCTCCGGTGGAACCATGTTTACGGTGACCGGCTTTTTGGAAATGTCAGCCTGATTGGAAGTGAGTATAATTACGACCTTTTTACCTCCTATGAGAGCAACAGCCGCTGGAATTCCCGGATTTCGCTTTCTGCTCTGAAGCTGGATTATAACTTTTATGTAAACCCGGATAATACGGTCAGGTTTGGAACCTATCTGGGAGAACACCGGTATTATCCCGGGAATTATTATGCAGGGGAGGGGTCCGAGCCCGCTATTCCGGGTGTACCCGATAAATTTTCCTCGGAATTCACACTTTATCTGAGCAATGAGCAAAACCTTACCCCCGGATTTTCGCTGAGTTATGGACTCAGACTGGTTCGATGGAGTAACAAAGGGGAAAGCATCGAATTTGAGTATAATGAGAACTATCAGCCAGTGGATACCTTCTTTTATGCAAAGAATGAGGTATACAATACTTTTCTTTCCCTGGAGCCCCGGATTAGCATGAGTTTCCGATTTTCACCCGTGATTACCGGACGCCTATCCTATAACCGCTCATCCCAGTTTGAATACCTTATTACGAATTCCATCAGCCCTTTTACCAGTATGGAGATCTGGTTGCCTGCAGGGCCTAACATTAAACCCATGTTTGCTGACCAGGTATCCGGAGGAGTTAGTCTGAGAGGTAGAAAGTTCCCCTTAGGACTTGATGTGGATGTGTTTTATAAAAAAATGCAAAATGCCCTGTCCTACGAGGACCATGCCTATATGCTTTTCAATCCTCAGGTGGAATCGGAATTGAGATATGGTGAAGGCAGGTCCTATGGGATGGAGGTCCTGCTGAAAAAAGACGGAACGCGATGGGACGGTTGGATCTCCTATGCTTTTACACGTTCTCTGGTGAAGATTCCTGAAGTAGGAGGGGACCTTTACTTTCCTGCAATATATGATCGTCCCCATAATGTATCTTTTTTGCTGAATTACCGGCCGGGATACCGTTGGGAAATTTCAACCCAATGGCTATATGCCTCGGGAAGTCCATTCACGACTCCCACGGGTTATTATTACTATCAGGGTTATCAGATTCCCTTTTACCGGGAAAGGAATAACGACCGACTACCTGTTTATCACAGGCTTGATGCATCTGTCAGTTTCCGGATTTCGGGTATGGATAGCCGAAACGAGCATTATGTCCGGTTTTCTCTCTTTAACCTTTATGGAAGGAAAAATCCCTTCAGCATTAATTTTAATAAATCGGTAGATGAGGATGGGAATATTTTTGTTCCCTTAAACAGATCTGAAGCGCCTGAATTACATCCCACCATGATGTACGTTTTTGGGTTGGTGCCTTCTCTTACCTACCATTTCCGGTTTTAATTGGATTGTTATGAAAGATGCCCTGGAATACAATGGAATACGATCCCGGTTATGGACAGACCGGAAAAGAAGGTTGTGCCGGAAGATGCCTCTGATTTACACCCTTTTTATACTTTTTTTTGCATTTCCGGTGATTTCCTGCGAGGAGCTCACCGAATGGGAACAGGAAGGAGAATTCATTCCTCAACTTGTGGTCGAAGGATTTGTAACAAATTCAATAGCTCATAATTATATTCGGTTGAGTCTGCCGGTAACCACTCCTGATCAGACCTCCAGGAAATTATCGGGTGCTACGGTAGCCGTAACGGATGGGAAAGCCATTGAACTTTTTGCAGAGAGTCAGACCGAAAAAGGGCTTTACCTGCCCCTTACCGGAAAGACCGGGGAGCCTTACAAGGGGTATAGGTTGTATGTTGAAATCGAGGGTAACGAGTTTATTGCAGATGCCTATATGGTTCCGGTGAGTCCCATGAATGATTTCAGCTTTACGGAAGTGGCTGGTGTTCCGGGTTTTTTCAGGATCAATCCCGATAACAGTCAGGGGCCATTCATGCTAAAATACACTGTTCGCTTCCGGGAGAATTCTTCTTCTCCTCCGGTAGAAACAGTTTTTTACCAGTATAGCCTTTCGACGGTCGACGTGAACCAGTTTTTTAAGCCTGATTCGGAGGATCTTGTTTTTCCCGGAAACGCTGTGGTGATTCGAACCAAGTATTCCCTTTCTCCTCCCTATGAGCAATATCTGAGGAGCCTGCTTAGCGAAACCGAATGGAAAGGGGGGTGGTTTGATGTCCTTCCGGGAAACCTGGATACCAATTTATCTTCCGGGGGTGCAGGTTTTTTTGCTGCCTGTGCGGTAGTTTCCGATACCGTTTATTTTCGCTGAATTTAAATTGATTGATTTCCAGATAAATAGCAAAAAATTTTATTTTTTTTTCAATTTTTCATAGGGTAATTCCCTAATGGTGTGTGATGGTTATGAACGCAAAAAACAGAAAACAAATAAACCATCAAATTTAAACACCATGAAAACAAAAATTTTTCTATTCGTAGGAATTGTGATTTCTCTCAGTTTGATTTTTACCTCTTGTGAGGAAAATGATCTTGTTATTGATAATCAGGAAAGTATACTGCCTGAGAAGTTTACTGTTGAAATTCCCAGTGCCTTAACGGCTACCGATGCAGCCAAGAAAAGCTCTTCAGAAATTGACACACTTAACGGAAATGTGGTTTACCATCATCTGGGGTTATTCATTGAGGTTGGAAGAAGCGGAGCTGAGATTGTTGAGGATATAATCAAGAGTATCCGTCTCTATAACATTAACGAGCCCATGAGATTTTCCTACACCAGTGATGATGACGGCAGGACCAAAAATCTGGTTGTTATGGAAAGATCCTGGTATGACGGGGTAATGTGGGAATTTGAGTTGACGATTACCGATGCTGAATCTGAAGGAAACGAAGATGGAGGAATAGGTCTTCAATTATTTTGGAACCGTAATCCCCGGAAAGGGATTGCCCTGATCAAGGTTGCCAACCTGGATTTCTCTGCCGATCCATATTTTGAAACTTCTTCTTTCAGAATTGATTACAGTGAAGCAGGAGAAAGAGGATATGATGCCTATATGATCGTTTCCATTACCGACCTGCCCCTTGAACATCCTCTGGTTAATCCATACAGCATGAAAACCCTTAAAATGTTTGTTGGAAAAAGCGGAAATACGGTCGATGTTTACGGGAACTCGGATCATCCCAATGCGGTGTTTTTCAGTACTCAGACCGGATTCAACTGGGCATTTGCGGCTTCGGGCGACAACCGGCTGGATATAGGCGCAGCTGAAGTTGGATTACCTCCAAGCAATCTGGATGAACCTTCAAGGGATGTATTGCTGGGCGACTATTCTGTAAAGAATGTTTTCAGCAAACAAATTTACAATCTATGGCCCACTATTGACAGCACGGATGTAGAGGCCTATCTATATAACACAGCGGCTCCCGGGTATTTTGATCGCAACGGATTTATTCAGGGTGGGGTATCTCCCGGAGATGAATACGATGCGCTTGAAAGGAGGCTGCCGGTGCTCACTCCGTATAATCCCAAAGAGATTCATGATCTTACCATCAGATTTAAGTTGCAGGATTAGAGGAGTTTACCAGGGTTAACAATCGGAAAGGGTTGCCTGTGAATGGCAGCCCTTTTTCCTATTAGGCTGTCGGAATGGTAAAATAAAACCGGGAACCCTTTCCGGGTGCTGATTCGCACCAGATCTGCCCCTGGTTGATTCCAATAAACTCCTTGCATAGGGCCAGTCCGAGTCCCGTTCCCGTTTCTCCGCCGGCTCCCCTGGATTTGTATTTCACGTCAATTCTAAAAAGTTTTTGCAGGTCTTCGGTGTTGATCCCAATTCCGTTGTCTTCCACTTTAACTTCGTGAAGCCCGTTATTCTGCCGGATATACACTCCAATATTCCCGCCTGATTTCGTAAACTTTATAGCATTGCTGATAAGATTCCTGAGAACGGTATCGATCATTTCCCTGTCACCAAAGGCCTGAATATCATTTTTGACATCTGAATTTAGGGTTATGGATTTATTCTGTGCATGGGTTCGGTGCAGATTGATATTGGTTTCAACCAGGTGCGCAAGGTTGAACTTTTCCGGCCGGTATTCGAGTTTGTTTCTTTGGGTTCTGGACCAGGTAAGAAGGTTTTCCAGTAATCTGCTTATCAATTCGGCAGAGCTGTTAATTCTGTTAATGGCCTCCCAACGGTCATCATTATCAAGATCCCCGTATTTTTCCACCAGCAGCTGACTCATGGAGTACAGGTTTGTGAATGGATTTTTCAGGTCGTGGGCAAGGATAGAGAAGAATTTATCTTTGGTTGCATTTAATTCCTTTAATTCCTCCTTTTGTTTTTTAAGTTTTGCTTCGGAAAGCTTCCGGTCTGTAATATCTCTGGCCACAATGACAAATCCTGACAGGTTCCCGGCCGAATCTCTTCGTGGAGATATTTTTGTATTATACCAGAAGCTCCTTGAACCCACTTTCAGTTCATGGTCAAATTCTCTGATTCCGTACTTGCCGCTTAATTCCAGAAATGCGGAGTTCAGTTCCAGGATCACCTCTTCGGGAAAGTCTACCTCGTCATATTTTTTACCAATGTGTAATTCAGGAAAGATCCTGTGTGTTGTTCTTTTCCGGGGGTTATAAAACTCCTGAAACACACCGTCCTCATCCAGTACGAAAACCAAATCATCAAGCGAATTAATGGTAGAGCTCAATTTTTGTTCTGATTCAATGAGCCTTTCTTTTTGAAGACTTATTTCTTCGGTTCGCTCCTGTACTTTTATTTCCAGGTTTTTTTTCTCCGCCAATAATTTCCTTTCCCGGCCCCTGATTATCAGGAATATCAATACCAGGAGCAATGCGGCATAGGCGATCAGGGCATACGTGCTGAGCCACCAGGGAGGATGGATGGTGATTTCCAGGCTTGCTGGCTCAGGATTAATCACCCCGTCAGAATTACTTCCTTTCACTTCGAAATGGTAATCACCCGGTGAAAGATTTGTGAAATGCACGAATCTTCGGTTTCCGACCGCGATCCATTTTTCAGAGATTCCTTTCATGCGGTAGGAGTACAGATTTCTTTCCGGATCGGTATAATCCAGGGCGGCATAGGAGATGGTTAAGGAATAGTCTTTATGAGAGATTTCAATTTTGCTTTTGCTGGCATTCAGATTCATTCTTCCCTCATCGGATTCTTTGACAATAGAAGTGATCGTTACCGGAGGGATATACTTGTTTCTGACCAGGGAATCCGGATTAAAGGAGTACAATCCGTCCATACTTCCGAAATAGAGATTATTGTTTGGGTCGACGAAAACGGCCCTGATATTGAATTCCTTACCCAATAATTCCGGAATTACTATAAATTCGGGCGATTCTGCCTTTACCGGGTCCAGCATAGCTACTCCGCTGGAGGTTGAAAACCAAAGATTATCCTTTTTGTCAATGATAATATCGTAAATTATATTACTGGGCAATCCGTCGGTCGAGGAAAAGAAAAGAAATTCATCCTTTTTTTTGTCATATCTGTTCAGACCGATTCCTGAACCAATCCAGATGTATCCCAGTTTATCTTCTGCGAGGGAGATGGTGAAATTATTTGCCAGGGAGTTCTGATCATCAGGATTATAGCGGAAATATCTGAATGAATTCGAATCGGCCTCCTTTACACAAACTCCTTCCGAGCTTGCGATCCATATCTTGTGGTCGCTGTCTTCCATTAGGTCATAAACAAGATTGGAAGGCAGTATACCCCGGGTACCGTTTCCGGCGCTGAGATGCGTCACATTTTTTTTCTCAACATCCAGAATATAGACTCCTTTGCCGGTTCCTACCCAGATTTTCCCGTTATGGTCTTCCATGAGGGTGTAAATCCGGATATCCCTGAAGATATCAAAACCCGGGTATTCGAAATATTCATGAATTTCAGGAAAACCTGTTCCCTGCGGGTCAACAATGCAGATGCCGTTTCTGGTACCCATCCAGAGCCGTTCTTTGGAATCTTCATATAAAACATGAATATGGTCCTAAGGAATTTTTTTATAGCCGGAATAACCGGAATGGAAATGTTGTATATTCCCGGTTTCCGGATTGAGGAGGTTTAGTCCCTTGCCCCAGTTTCCTATCCAAAGCTGGTCTTCTTTCCTGTAGATGGCGGCTATGAAGTTATCCAGAAGATCCACAGAGTTGGGATCTTCCGATTTTCGGTATACTTTAAGCTGACTTTCCTTTAAGTCAGTTTTGTCAATTCCGGCCAGGGTGCCTGCCCAAAGATTTCCGGATTGATCTTCGCAGAGTGAATAAACAATATCATGACTTATGAAATTTTTTTCCTGGCTAAGGTGCCTTACGTTAATGGGCGAATAATCCTGACCGAGAATGATACGGTTCAATCCACCTCCTTCAGTGGCAATCCAAAGGCTTCCTCTTGAATCCCTGTAAATATCCCTCACGAAAGGATTCGAAATTACCATATTGAGTTTATTGAGAGGATCTAATTCCAAAGTGTTGGTGTTAAACAGGCAAATTCCGTTTTCCGTGCCAATCAAAACCAGACCATTATCGTCGGGGAACAGACATAAAACGTGATCATGTGGTATAGATCCCTGCGTATACGGATTATGCCGGAAGGAGGTGAATTTTTGAGTTTTCAGGTTGAAAAGATGCAATCCCTGCCTGCTTCCCATTAAAAGATAATCCTCCGAAATTTTCCTGATTGGAACACCCAGGTCGCTCAGGACCCCTGAATAGGGGGTTCCATTTGACCAGGTTGTGAAATCCCCGGATTGAATATCCATGATAACCAGATTCGGAGGGGTATTGAGGTAGAGGTTTTTTTCATCGCTATCCAGTCCGTAAACAAAATTATCAGCAACCACAGATCCATCCTCTTTATGAGGGATGGGAATGAAAATGCCGTCTGACTTACGGTAGAGGTTGAGTCCGCCTTTGGTGGTTACATAGAGGGAGCCATCGGGACCTTCCGTAATATCGTATATCCAGGTATTCGTGATGGTTCCTGGTTGATAAGGTACTGAATTAAAGACCTGAAATTCATAGCCATCAAACCGATTCAGTCCACTTTGTGTACCAAACCACATATATCCCTCGGAATCCTGATAAATATCAAGGATTACACTTTGGGATATTCCATGACTAACATCGTAGTGTTCAAACTCCAGTTCCTGACTATGGGCGATTTTCTGTAAACAACAGAGGGCAATAAGAATTACAGGAAACACCCCAATTTTACCTGGCCATAATGTTGTACGAGGTGCCTTCATAGCATTTGGGTTATATTTCTTACCACAAAAATCAGGCCTCGAAAAAGCTAAGCCTTTAGAATCCAGGTCCTTTATGGTTGTTGTATACGGCCCTGGCTGATTCACCGGGCATTTCACCCCGGGTACCGTGTTCTTCAGTTTTTATATAGTCCCCTTCTTTAAGGAACCAGTCGGGTGTAAGATTTTCGGGTTGTGTATCTCCGGTTTGTTGCTGCCACTCAGTTAAAAGAGCTCTCATCTTTTCCAGATCCTCCCAGTAGTCGGGATGAGAAGCGAGGTTTACGGTTTGCAGGGGATCCGAATACAGGTCATAGAGTTCTTCATGGGGTCTTGGGGTTACAAACACATCGGTTTGTATATCACTCAGTTGCCCTTTCTCCCTAAGTTCTAACAGTCCCGCCATGGCCGGGCTTTTTACTGCATCGGCCGGACCCGGCAGGGATAGATTGGGTTGGTAATTTCGGATGTACATAAAACGGTCAGATCGTGCCATTCTTTCCAGGGCTTCGTAATCGTGCCAGTTATGCTCTGCAAAGAGATATTTTCGAAACTCCCTTGAGGGATCTTTTACTAATTTTGAAAAGCTATATCCCTGGAAAGATTCGGGAATTGTACCTCCACCAAGTTCAACAAGAGTGGGAGCAATATCGATGGCACTCACAAGAGCATCCGACACCCGGGATTTTGTACCTGAGCCCTCAGGCCAATATACAAAAAAGGGAGTTTTCATGCCCCGGTCATTGACCCTGGTTTTACTATGAGGGAAGGCTCTGCCATTATCGGCCATAATAAGGATCAGGGTATTTTCAAGTGCGTTTTGCTCCTTCAGAACCTTAATCACTTCCCCAATGGATTGGTCAAACCGGTAGATCTCATCATAATAGTGGGCAAGGTCTTTTCGTGTTCCCTGGTCATTGGCGAGATAAAAAGGAGGACGAATCTCATCGGGATGATGGGTTCCTGAATAGGGGTTGGGTCCCCAGTCGCGATGCGCGTCAAGAGCTGCAAACCACATAAAAAATGGCTTGTCCAGGGGTCTTTCCCTCACCGATTCAACCCACTTTCCTTCGCCTCCGTTGTTGATCTCTTCATAATTTCGGTAGATTTTATCATATCCACGGGCCGTATTCTGACCCTGATGAAATTTTCCTGCATGAACGCAGTAATACCCTTGTTCCTTAAGAATCTCAGGAAGGGCCACCAGGAATTCAGGAGGTTGGGAATGCAATTCGGCTGCACCGGTGTTATGAGGGTACCTGGAAGTCAATATGCTGTTTCTGCTGGGACTGCAGGAACTGGCCGTAAGGTAAACATTGGTCATCCGGATTCCATTCTCCGCAAGGCTGTCAATCACCGGTGTCTGGACATCCGGATTCCCGGTAACTCCAAAATCATCCCAACTCACATCATCTGCAATAAAAATGATAAAGTTTGGCTGAGCGGTCTGGGAAAGGGCTTTCCATCGGAGTAACAAAGAAAGGGTGAGAATAATTAAGAGTCTGGCCTTCATAATTTGCAGGTTCGGATTTTCAATTGAGATAAAGACAGGAAATTTACTAAAAAAAATAAAAAAAGCGGGGATTTCCCCGCTTCAATTCATTAGAAGGTAACAAGATCAGAAATAGAAGTTTAATCCTGTAGAAAACTTTAACCCGCTCTGGGAGCTCTTGAAATCGTTGTCGTTATCGTTGTAGCTGTTAAACTCATAGAGCAGTTTGTTGGTATAAGCCAGGTTATCCGTAAAAAAAACATTTAAACCTACCCCGGCACAAATGTCCAGAACAAAATCCTTACTTACAGTCTCATTTCCATTAAATTCAGACTTATAGGAGTTTTGACCCACTCCAACCCCGATTACGGCAAATGCATTGTTAAGCGGACCCTCAACCGGAGCATTGGCAATGACCATAGGAACAAATCTCCAGGAGGAACTGGTGTTTTTGTTATCAGAATTTTCCGGACTGCTTGTGCTGGTATTAAAATATAGACTGGCCCCAGGAGCAATATTATCCAAAACATAATAGAATGCTTCCCCGGAAAATTTAAACCGGTTTTGTGAACTTTTGAATTCACTTTCTCCAAAACCGGTATCATCATAGGTAGTGGTCCATGAACCTGCATTCAACCGGGTATAGAAAGAACCTCCGATAAAAGAGGTACCCTGTTCATACCGATCTTCCGATAATTCCCAGTCGTTTCTCATATCGCAGGCATAATCGAGGCATCCCAGGGCTACATTCAACTGTCCACCTATATAAAATGAACCATCCGTTTGTTTTCCTTCGTCGAATGAATAGCTGCGTGACCGGTATCCGATTACGGGAGTAACAAACAATCTCCCTTTCTCCAGGATGTCGATGGGCAGCCCTGCTTCTATTCTCCAACCGAATACATTTTCCTTGTTTTCCGTTTCGCTCTCTTCATCTTTAAATACTGTTTTGCTCGTTCCGACTTCAAAACCAAGCTTACCATAGGCATTAAGCATGTCATTGATATTCGTCCCGTAAACGCCTGCCAGTCCGACCGTAAAATCACTGTAGATATCCTTGTCTTCATCAACATCGTTGTAACCATTTCTGCTGTAATCGATTTTCAGTTCAGCTCCGATATTATCAAGAAAGAAGTAGGTCAGATTATAATCCACCCCTACATAATTGCTTCCTCCGTCGTCCTCCCCATCGGCCTTCCAGTTGTAAAAACCCACATCCAATCCCGGACTATATTTCACCATCAATGTATTTTTACCGAAAAGCCCTTCATCATCGACGGAGACCTTATCGAAAACCTGGGCATGCATCGAAAATGTGAACAGGCCTGCCATAAAAATGAACACTGCTTTCGGCATGCGGCCTGATCTTTTAATAAGGTATCCGTTTTGGTGGACCACATGTTTCGAAATACCCGGAATCTCATGATTCTCAAAGTTTTTTGTTTCAGGAATACATGTTTCTTTCATAATTTCTATGCTATTGATTAGTTAATTTTACCGGCTTAATACCCAGGACAATTTCCCCTCTTATCAAAGGGCTTTTTATCTCTGGATAAAACGCCCAATCGCGATTTTGGCATCTGACTGATTACAAAGCTAATGATAAATGCTTCCAGCAAGTTTACGGAAAGATAGGAAAGCTCAAAGAAGAAGTAAATAGTCCTTGTTAATACAGTTCTTATTTTTTTAAAATTAGTAAATAATTAATAAACATTACATTACAGGATGTTTGTATTTATAATCAAGTTAAAAACGATGGAAAGGGAGATATCAGTTTCGGGATTGGGGATTCCTTTCTCCGCAAAAAATCCCTGTTCCGTTCCCTGCGAGGAGTTCGGTTATATCGTAATTACTCCTTCAAGATAGAACACGGCTTTTCCGGATATCTCGGTACGATCACCATGATAGTAGCATTTAAGGTTTCCTCCTCGTTTTGACAATTGGAAAGCGGTCAGGGCTTTTTTCTTTAGTTTTTTGGACCAGTACGGGGCAAGTGCGGTATGAGCGGAACCGGTAACCGGATCTTCGTTAATACCCACAGCAGGAGCAAAAAATCTTGATACAAAGTCGCTCTGCATTCCCGGGGCAGTAACAATTATACCACGTCTGGTGAGTTTTGCCAGTTCAGTAAAGTCGGGTTTGATCAGTCCGATCTGATTTTGATTATCGAAAACCCAAAGAATATCCTCATAGGTTTTATAGGTTTCGAGGGGTTCGGCTCCAATGGCTTTGATAAGTTGGGGATCCGGGGTTTCCTCTGTTAGTTTATCGCTGGGAAAGTCAAGGACATATTCGTCGTTGTTCTTTTTCACTTTCAGTTCCCCCGAACGTGAATTGAATCGTATAAAATCCTTTTTATATCCCAGTTTTTCATAGATGACAGCTGCTGTTGCCAGAGTAGCATGTCCGCAAAGGCTCACCTCTGTTTGGGGGGTAAACCAACGAATATGAAACCCCTCCTTCTCCTTTACAAAAAATGCGGTTTCAGAGAGGTTATTCTCGGCAGCGATATTTTGAAGCGTACCGTCACTCGCCCATTCATCCAAAGGACAAACGGCAGCGGGGTTACCTTTAAAGAGTGAGGATGCAAAGGCATCAACCTGAAAAATGGCAATTTTCATAATCGGGATTTTTTTTTTGCGACGGGATCCAGTGGTAAATTTTCAAATTCAGGAGTTCTGAGGTATAACCACTGCCCTTGGATTATGTTTTACTCTTTTTTAGAGTCTTCAATCCAAACTCCTTTAATTTTGATTCCAGCCGGCAGGTCATTCAATCCGGTGGTAAGCACGAGGGGATATTCGCCAGATGGAAGATTCACATTGTTAACCCAGGCAATCTGCCATTCCAGATCAGGCGCCTCTTTTCTCTCCACCCGGTCGTGCATATTTTTTTGAATGGTCCGGTACTCCTGTTCGAAAACCAGTTTTGAGCCTCCAACCTTGTGCAGCACAGCAAGTTCGTGCTTAATGTTTTCGGGAGGGGACTCCAGTAATATTCCCAGGTTGAAGGTTCCATCCCGTACCACTTTTATGTCCCAGTAGAGGCTGTCTCCGGCTGCGCCGAACGCTTTTATCCAATCGTGGGCCCAACCGTGCCCTTCCATGAATTCAATTCCTTTGGAGAGTTTTGCTTCTTGTGCGGGCAATTCCACCCCCGGGATATTCGGATGGCCGATTTCCACGGGAGGTATTTCGAAACCGAAAGCAGTGACTTCGCGGTACCATTTGTTGTACCTGCTTATCAGCTCGTTGACCAGTTCCGGATTTGTTCGTGAAATATCCGTCTTCTGTCCGGGGTCCGACTCCAGATCAAACAGAAGGGTGTCTTTTGCTACGCTCAATACATATTTTTCACTTCGGATGGCAAAGGGAATTTTCGATCCAAGTCCGCGATCGGTATAGATAAATCTTTCCGGAAACTTTTTAGCCGGGTTTCTGAGAAGGGGTGACAGATCGCGTCCATCGATCAACAGACCTTCCGGGATAGTTACATTGCATATGCCGGCCAGGGTGGGGAAGAGGTCGATATGAGCAGTTATGGCATTTATCTGATTTTCTGTGGAATCCATCCATGGTATTCTCATGAATAAGGGAACACGAACCCCTCCTTCATCCACCCATCCTTTAATTCCTTTCATGTTTCCATTGAAGCGCCAACCATTGGGGCCATTATCGGTAAGAAACACCACCAGGGTGTTTTTATCCAGACCCGCGTCGGACAATCCTTTCATCACTCTTCCTATATTATGATCCAGGTTTTCCACCATTCCGAATATGGCAGATTTCTCGTTGTCCAGCCCCATATTTTTAAATTTCTCAAAATAGTTATCGGGTACCTGGTGAGGGGTATGGGGTGTATTATATGCGATTATCGAAAGAAAGGGATTTCTTCTCGGGGTTTTCAGAAAAGCAATAAGGGAATCGGTAAGTACATCGGTAATATACCCCTGGGTAGGCAGATACCGGTAATTGTATTCGAGCTGGCTGCTGAAATAATTGTTCCAGTGTCCTGCGCAAAATCCGAAAAAGTGTTTGAATCCCTGTCCCTGAGGATTATGAGGATATTGTGCTCCATTATGCCATTTTCCAAAATAGGCAGTATTGTAATCCTGTTCGCTGAACACCTCAGCAATGGAGAATTCGGAATTACGCATAATCTCACGTCTGCCGGTCACTCCATGTACACCTGTTCGCAGGTGGTATCGGCCTGTAAGGAGAGATGCCCGGGTAGGGGCACAAACGGGAGATACATAGAATCGGTTAAACCGGAAAGACTGGGAGGCCAGTTTATCCAGGTTGGGTGTGTCCAGGGTATCGTTGCCGTGACTTCGAATATCGCCCCAACCCTGGTCATCGGTAATGATGATCAGAACGTTGGGATGCTCGGGTTTTGGAAGAATATCCTTTTCAGTCTGTGGGGAGCAGGCTGAAAAAAGGATAAGGGAGGAGGTAAATCCTCCAAGCAAGGTTTGTATCTTCATAAAAGTAAAATGCTGAATTTACATTGGTTGCTATTAGTTTCTGACTTTCATGCCACAAAGCAAGGATCAACCGAATCGGAACCAAGATTCATCACTATGATCTGCTTTTGAAGCGGTAACTGAAAGATAGCAATTTTTTTGAAAACCTTTCAGAAGATATAAAATTAGCCTTTTCTTTTTTTTAGGCCATGGCTTTGCGGTAGACTTCGAAAATGATCTGCAAATGTTTCGCGGCTCTCTGAACGGGCATCATAGATTCCTCGAGGCCATTCAGAACATCCAGAAAATGTCGGGTAAGCTCATATCCGTCGTCCTTGTGCTTATCCATGGGTACTGTAATGGTGGTGGCGACTGGTTTGTTATTCTGGTCCAGTTCATAGAGGGTGATCCCGGGCGATTCCCAGGTAAGGAAGGAGAATTTTAATCCCCCCCTTGTACCGTAGATCCGGGTTTCATCGGGGACCTCCACATTGGCGTGGGCGGCTCGTTCCCAATAATAGCTGAGGCCTTCAGAAAAACGCATCCATACGCTGCCGTGCTCTTCAACGGTATTTACCGGGGTTCCCGGATCAACATTATCCAGTCCTGAGGTGATAAATCCATCGCATGACAGGAGTTCCGGGCGATCATCAAGAATGCCGAGGTGAAAGGAGAGGTCATAAACACCCCAGTCAATGACGGGTCCTCCACCCGATTTGTCCCGGTCGAGGAACCATTTGGCCGTGGGGTGATATTCTATTCCCGGCCTTCCCTGACGATAGCATGCATTGTGATGGATATGGTATATATCACCCAATTTTTCGGAGGAGATCACCTCCTTTACATACCTGAACTTTGGCTGTAGCCTGGCGTGCCTGCAGGAGCAATCCATGATGGTAAGATCCGGATGTTTTTCGACCTCATTGAGAAGGGTATTTAACTCTTTTTCGTTAATTACCATAGGTTTTTCGATAAGAATGTGCTTCTCGTGTTTGAGAGCTTCCATAAGAATCTCAAGATGGGTGAAGGGGGGAGTACAAATAATGACTACATCCACTTCTTTGTCTTTTAGTATTTCATGATAGTCGGTTGTGGTATTGGGCACCTTGAATTTTTTGGCGGTGGCTTCCAGCTGAACCTTATCCCGAAGGACTGCGGAAATCCATTTAACGCTTGCTTCATCGAATTCATTAAGGTTAGTGAGGTGATCCTGGGCAATCATGCCGGAACCAATAATTCCAAAGCTGATTTTTTTCGACATAGTATGATTTCTGATTGGTGATTGTTATGATTATAGCTGCTTTTCCATGGATTCCCGGCGACGGGATAATTCTTCATCGACCGTTTTCATTGTTTTTGCATCGAGTTTATAGAATCCGATGAGTACGGCACAAACAAATGCGCCGATTGCAGGGTATATACTCATCATCATTTTCATTCCAAAGAGGCTTGACTGGGATTGCTCTACCCCGGGCTGGTATCCG
>CAZNFR010000003.1:74988-79370 GCA_964572225.1 uncultured Bacteroidaceae bacterium | reverse complement strand
AAACCCCTAAACCTCTAAACCTCTAAACCCCTAAACCTCTAAACCTCTAAACCTCTAAACAATACTTGTGGGCTGATTATTCCAGGGAAGTAAAAATAAGGTCTGATTCGAATCCGCGTTGGGCGGCGAAGGCCATGAGCCTGCCTTTTCGTTTGTAGTCATTTTCTTCGTGGAGGGTGCGGTTTTTTTCTTTGAGAAGGGTTTTAAGTTTTTCGAGGTATTCATCGGGATCTATTTCATTCAGTTTTGCTTTTATGATATTTTCGGGAATATTTTTCTGTTTCAGGGCGTAAGCGATTTTAATTTTTCCCCAGCCGGAGAGGCGGAACTTATCGCGGATATAAAATCCGGTGTATCTTTCTTCATCGATAAACCGGTCGTTGAGCAGTTGTTCGATTACCCAATCAATATCTGAGGTTTCCATTCCTTTCCTCTGAAGGTTCAGTCGGATATCCTGAGTGCATTTTTCGGAAGCGGAGCAGAGGTTTTGCATTTTTTTCAAGGCTTCTTCTCTGGTGAAGGTTGTTTTTTTTGTCATGGTATTTCAGCTTTTGGTCCCGGCTGCAAACCGGTCCTTATCATGAATATCTTTATAAATTTTCACTTCAGTAAAGCCCTGGGAAATCATCAGATCCATCATTTCCTTTCCGAAGGCCTCGTTTATCTCGAAGTACAATCGGCAGCCCGGATTCTGTGTGCAGTTGCCATATTCCGTGATGGCCTTGTAAAAGATCAGGGGGTCCTCATCGGTGACAAACAGGGCTTTTCCGGGTTCATGGTCTTTTACATGGCTACTCATTAATTCGGATTCCGAATAACGGACATAGGGAGGATTTGAAACCAGGAGGTCATATTTTTCAGGATGTTTATTAAAATCCTCCTCCAGAATGTTCCTTTCCAGGAATTGAACCCTGGCGTTAAGGGATTCTGCATTTTTTTTTGCCATGGTAAGCGCATCCGGATCCACATCCAGGCAGGTTACCCGGGCTTCGTGCATTTCCAGAGCCAGGGTGATGCCGATATTGCCACTGCCGGAACCCAGATCGAGTATGCTCAGTTCAGGTTTTTCATTTTCCTTAAGAATGAGCCTCACCAGCTCCTCTGTTTCCTGGCGTGGGATCAGACAATTTTCATTTACCTTGAATTTACGATCGTAAAACCAGGCATAGCCCAGCACATATTGTACCGGCCGTCCCTTCTTCAATTCTTCGAGATATTGAAGAATCTTTGACATTTCCGTTGGGGACATTGCCTGATCGCTGATCCCCGTAAAGGGTCCGTCAAGCCCAAGGTCATCCAGAATGAGCCGGGCAATGGCCGAGGCCTCCTGCGGATCATACAGGTTTTTAAGTTCATTTCTGAAAAAGGGGGTTATTTCTTTTAATTTCAATTCCGTATTTTTGTTCAAATTTAACAATTACCCGGGATTGGAGATGCATGAAACTTTTATGCGAAGATGTTTGTATCTGGCCTCACGGGCCAGAGGCAGGACAGGGATGAACCCCATGGTCGGCTCCGTGATCGTGCATAAAGGGAAAATTATCGGAGAAGGGTTTCACAGGGAGTTTGGTTCTGACCATGCCGAGGTGAATGCGGTCCAATCGGTGGTTAACAAGGACCTGCTTCGGGAATCGACCCTTTACGTGAACCTGGAACCCTGTTCCCACTATGGGAAAACCCCGCCCTGTTCGGAGCTGATCACCTACCATAAGATTCCGGAGGTTGTTATTGGCACGGTCGATCCCAATCCCCTGGTCTCCGGAAAAGGGATTAAACACCTGAGCGACCGGGGTACGAAGATCCTAACCCCGGTACTTGAAAAAGAATGCCTTCATCTTAACCGGCGTTTTTTCACCAATATTCTGAAGAAAAGACCCTATGTGATTTTAAAGTGGGCCCAAAGCCGCGACGGTTATATAGATAAGAACCGAAAGTCGGACGATCCGATGGGACCCAACTGGATCACCGATCATACGGCCAGGATCCTGGTGCATAAATGGAGATCGGAAGAAGGAGGGATCATGGCCGGGACAAATACCGTTCTTACGGATGACCCTGGACTGGATGTGAGGTACTGGCCGGGACGGAATCCGGTCCGCATAATACCCGACAGGAAAGGAAGGCTTAGCGGCAATCTGAAAGTCCTTGACGGAAGTACAGAAACTCTGATCATCGGTGAAGCTGGTCCGTCAACAGAAGGCTTAACCACCTATATAAAAGTTAAGGGTGAGGCCGGACTTGCGGAGATCCTTGAACTACTTCTGGATAGAGGTATTTATTCCCTGATCGTGGAGGGAGGAGCGAGGTTAATCAACTCTTTTTTGAACCAGGGCTTGTGGGATGAAGCCAGGGTTTTCGAAGGAGATACCCTGTTCGGAAGCGGGATCCCTTCACCCGCTATTTCTGCGATTAACTCATCCATACTTAAATTTCGTAACAACCTGTTGCGTGTCTACGTAAATTCAGAGTCAAGTTTTTAAAAAGCTTTACTTTAATACACCTAATCCATATATTTGTCAAAGAGGCAAAGACTGGTGGGAGAATAGGCATAATAAACCCGAAATAGTTCAACCCATGAGAAAGATCGTTTTTTTAATCCTCCTTACTCTGCTGGCTGTCAATCACAGGGCTTACAGTCAGAAACCCAAACAATTTTATAAAGTAGGGGAAGAATTCCTTGAAAACGGAAAGCATCAGGACGCCATTGATCAGTTCAGCAAAGCCATTGATGTTGATCCGGATTACGAGGATGCTTACGAAGCCAGGGCCCGGGCATACGAAACTGTGGGAAACTATGAAGAGGCAGTTGAAGATTATGAAAAACTTGCCATTTTCGATGACAAGAATGAAGTGGCATTTTACAATATTGCCCGAATGTACTTCAGGCTAGGAGAGAATGAAAAGGCCCTGGGTAATGTTGACAAAGCGCTGGATATAAAAAGGTTGTACGAAGAAGGACAGCAACTGAAAGTTTCCATTCTTTTGGAGATGGAAAAATACAATGATGCCTTGGAAACGGCAAAGGAGGCTCTGCGATACAAAGAAAGTGACGTAAATTTCTTCAATCATGCCAGGGTAAATGAAATGGTGGGCTTGTGGGATGTTGCCGTGGATGGATATGAAACTGCGATCCGAAAGAACAAGGATTACCTGGATGCCTATGTTTACCTGGCCGATCTACACCGGAGGCGGGACCAGCTTGCCCTTGCCTATGCCACTGTGAATAAGGCCATCCGCATAAACAAGAACTACGTTCCGGCCTACAAAGTGCGAAGTGCCGTTTATGCCGATCAGATGAAATATCCGGAGGCCATTAACGATATTTCCACGATTCTTTTGCTTGAACCTTCGAATGCAGAGATGTTTTTTCTTCGTGGAAAATACTATCAGGGATATGCCCAGCATATGAATGCCATCAGCGATTTCAATAAGGTGATCTCGCTGGATCCCCAGAATGCGGAAGCTTATTTCAACCGGGCTCATTCCTATGAGCAGATCCTTCGTTTTGATGATGCGATTAAGGATTATCAGAAGCTGACCCTGATTGCCGAAGATGATGAAAAGGCGGGAAAACTGCTGGCGGATGCAGAAGACAGGCTATTTGAACTGAACCGGGAAAGTGAGAATCCCGAGGTGGAGTTGCTCACCCCCGGGGAGAAAGAAAACCATATTTTGCAGATCCCCCGTTCCGAAACCGTGATCCCCATTGTTGGGATGGCAAAGGATGCCAGTAACATCAAGGAGGTTAAGGTCAATAATTTGACCGTTCCGGTGACCCGGAAAAAGGAGGGTTTCGAATTTATGACCAGCGTGGATGTGACCGGACTGGAAAGTCTGCCTGTGGAGATCACCGATGCTTACGATAACCGTTTACAGGTGGAATATAAGATTGTGCGGACCGAGATTGCTCCTCCGGTGGTCAGGCTCCTTGCTCCCTATGCTTCCGATAATGATGTGGTCTATCTGGATTCGGACGAACCTACCATTTTGGTTCAGGGAGCTATAGAGGATGAGAGCATGATCCAATCCATATATATTGAAGGAGTTACTGCATCCTACAATCCTGATGAGAGGAATCCCGGCTTTTCTGCGATGATTTCCATCCAGAACAAGAATCGCATTACTCTTGAAGTAACCGATTTTTTTGGGAATATCACAGAAAAATCCTTTTCCATCAATCGCGAAGGAGCCATGATTGCAGCTGAGAATCCCATGGGTAAGACCTGGGCGGTATTTATCGAAAATTCCAACTATGAAAGCTTTGCCAGCCTGGAAGGGCCGGTGAAGGATATTACCCTGATGAAAACCGCTCTCTCAAAGTACTCGGTCCATAATTTTATTCATAAAAAAGATATGACCAAGCAGGAGATGGAGAAATTCTT
>CAZNFR010000003.1:65133-74978 GCA_964572225.1 uncultured Bacteroidaceae bacterium | reverse complement strand
AGAGTTACGCGATCTTTTGCGCAGCAACCGGGTGAATTCCTTAATGGTCTGGTATGCGGGTCATGGTAAGTTTGTAAACAACACGGGGTATTGGGTTCCCGTCGATGCCAAAAGGGACGATGAATATTCTTATTTCAACATCAATACACTGAAGGCCTCCATGCAATCCTATCCGACAACCATTAATCATACCCTGGTGATCACGGATGCCTGTGAATCAGGACCATCCTTTTATCAGGCAATGAGGGCAGAGCTGGAGGAGAGAAGTTGTAATGATCCCTCTGCGGTGGGACTCAGGTCATCCCAGGTTTTTTCTTCTGCGGGCTATGAGCTTGCCGTGGATAACAGTCAGTTTACCCGGACCTTCGCCAATGTACTCGGAAACAATGAAGATGCCTGTATACCCATTGAAAGTATCGTAATGAGGGTCACCGATGCGGTAGTGAATAATAATCAGCAAAAGCCACAGTTTGGTAAGATAGAGGGGTTGCAGGATGAGAATGGAACCTTCTTCTTTATGACCAAATAGCCTTATGACAAATCATTCTTTTCCCTGCGGAGGGATTTCAGGAATAGGTAAACTGATTTACTTCCTTTTTTTGCTTATTATTCCCGCAGCCGGGGGTGCACAATCCTACTTCTTCGAAACTTACAGTGTTGTCGAAGGCCTTGGACAATCGACGGTATTCGATATTATCCAGGATGAGAATGATTATGTCTGGATGGGTACGAGAGACGGAGTAAGCCGGTTTGACGGGACCAGTTTTCAGAATTATACCATTGAAGACGGCCTTGCTCCCAACGGTGTCAGAGTAATCTTACAGGACAGTCTGAATCGCTTGTGGTTCGGACATACCGGCGGTGGGTTAAGCATTTTTAATGGAAGTGATTTCCAGGTATTTACCACACCGGGGGAAATTTTTAACAGTGATATTACCTCCATTGGACAGGATATCAGGGGTGATTTTTGGATAACTACCGAGCTTTCCGGCACAGCCCGGATAGATGCGCTGGGCAGTCAGCTGAAGGATTCGGACTATGAGCTCTATATTGGCGATAAGCTAAGCGACAGGGTATTTGATTCATACCAAACCCGGGATGGAGACCTGTATTTTGTCACCGATGCCTTTCTGAAAACCTACCTTCCGGAAAGCAATCAGTTTGAAGGCTACAGTCCGGATGGCATTCCAACCTTTTTCCTGATTACCTGCATGTTCGAAGATAGCAGTAGTGATCTGTGGTTCGGGACCTATAACGGGGGACTCTACCATTATATCTCTGACAGGGATACTTTCCGGGTTTACGATGTGCGCGACGGACTCTCGTCCAACTGGATCTCCACTATTTCTGAGGACCATCATGGTAACATCTGGGTGGGCACCTGGGGAGGAGGGATCACTCTTATCAATGAGGAAGGATTAAAAGTCTATAATGAATCCAACGGTCTTCCGGATCTTTTCATTCGTTGCATACAGGAGGATATGGAAGGGAATATTCTGATCGGGACCAATGAGAACGGATTGGTACTGTTCAAAGGTGAGTATTTCGTTTCCTGGTTTGAAAAAGACGGGCTTCCCGATGAACAGTCCACGGCGGTAATCCGCGACAGTAATCAGGATTACTGGGTGGGTACCGGGAAAGGATTAAGCCGGTTTACTCCCGGAGTGGAAGAGAGATACGATTTTACAGACTATCCGAGGATGAAAGGTTACCAGGTCAGAATGCTGAAAGAGGACAGTGAGAAGCGATTATGGATAGGGACTGATAACGATGGTGTTTTTACGCTCGATCTTGAATCGGGAAAATTCAGTTATGAACCCGGATTAAACAGCTATATAAGCTCCCTTACCACTACTGCTGTTGAAACCGATAATCGCGGACTTGTGTGGGTTGGGACTCTGGACGGACTGGTTTCCTATGATTATGATACCCGTGAAACAGGCTATTATACCCAGACTTCAGGGTTAAAAGCCAATCTGATAGAATCCTTGTGTTTTGATGGGGAGCGATTATGGATAGGTACAGAGAACAAGGGAATATGCTATATGGCGAATGACAGTATTTATCCTTTGGATCTTAGTGAAAATTTTACTGCCCGGTGCATGACCATGGATAAGGATAACATGCTCTGGGTAGGGACTCAGGCAAGGGGTGTTTTTGTTATCGATCCACAAAAAGAGATTATTGTGCGCACCATTCGGGAGAGTGACGGATTGCTGGCGAACCTCATCAAACTTATGGAGGTTGATGAGCAGAATAATATCTACGTAGGGACCAACAAGGGGCTTAACATCCTGGACCGTGACCGGGATATGCTGTTAACCTACAATCACAGAAACGGGTTTTCAGGGATTGAGACCAATCAAAATGCGGTTTTTGCTGAGCCCGGAGGGTATATCTGGTTCGGGACGGTGGATGGTTTGATCCGGTATAATCCTCTGCTTGAGAAAAAGATTAATCTGGTTCCGCTTACCCATATCACAGGCTTAAGGGTAAATCTTGAGAATCGGGAAATGTCGGACAATCTGAGTCTGAGGCATAACGAAAACAACGTTATCATCGACTATATCAGTATCAGTCTTACGAATCCGGAGGCAGTCATGTACAGGATCATGATGGAAGGAGCCGATTATGACTGGCGGCCGCTAACGCGACAGACTACCGTGACCTACCCTTCCATGGCGCCCGGGAAGTATACTTTTAAGGTACTGGCACGGAATGGGGATGGAATCTGGGACCAGGTGCCGGTAAGTTATACCTTCAGGATTAAGCCACCTTTTTATAAAACCTGGTGGTTTATGCTGATCGTAGGGATCACTGCACTGACCGGACTTGTGGTTTATATCCGTGTCAGGGAAAGGAACCTGATCCGTGAGAAAAAGATTCTGGAAGAGAAGGTGCGTGAAAGGACCGCTGTGGTCACGGCACAGAAAGAGGAGCTTGCTGCCAAAAACAAGGATATTACCGACTCCATACGATATGCCAAGCGGATTCAGTTTGCGACCCTTCCGCCGGAAATTCCTTATAAGGATACTTTTGTACTTTTCAAACCCAAGGATATCGTGAGTGGAGATTTCTACTGGCTGGATATTGTTGAGGGCATAGAGTTTCTGGCGGCGGTGGATTGTACAGGGCACGGGGTTCCGGGAGCGCTGATGTCGGTTATCGGCAGCAATATGCTGAATAAGATCGTCAGGGAGAAAGGGATATACAAGCCTTCAGAAATCCTGAACCATCTGAATACAGAGGTCATATACACCCTGAAAGCTCAGGAAGACGGAAAAGCCATCTACGATGGTATGGATCTGGCCCTGATCGCCTGGCATCCGGAGAAAATGTTACTTGAGTATGCCGGTGGATACAATCCTCTGGTCCTGATCCGAAAGGGTGAGATCGAAGAAGTGAAGGCTAACCGTTTCGCGATTGGTCGCTCTGCCGAAGTGACGGATGAAAAAAAGTTTACCAATCATGAACTGGAGATGGGTGAGGGTGATTCCATGTATATTTTCTCGGATGGTTACGCAGATCAATTCGGGGGAGATTTTGGAAAGAAATTCAAGTCCAAACCCATGAAGGAGTTGTTTCATAATATTCATGACAAGCCGGCCGAAGAGCAGAAGAGCATACTGAATTCGACGATTGAAGCCTGGAGGGGAGAACTTGAACAGGTGGATGATATCCTGATAATCGGTAGAAAATTTTGAGCTATTCTGCGGTTGGGTCCGGATCGTCCTCATCTTCTTCATGGTGGCCTATTGCGGCAAAATTTATGGCATTGCGATCCCAGGGATGGGCGTTCCGGATGGCTTCCATAACATCTGAGGGCCGATTTACTGTGTTCCAGATCCTGCGATGGATGTCTCTCATAAACCTTTCCTTTACCATTCGGTCGAGAAGATTTAGCAGGGGATCATAAAACCCGTCCACATTAAGGATTATTATGGGTTTATTGAATTGTCCGAGTTGTTTGAGCGTGATGACCTCCATGAGTTCTTCGAGGGTGCCGACCCCTCCCGGAAGGGCAATGATGGCATCGGCATCCTTACGCAGACGGTATTTCCGATCGTGCATGTTTTTTACCAGGACCATCTCCGTTACCTTTTTGTGCGCCCATTTCATGTTGTTCATAAAAACGGGAATATACCCCCTGATGCTCCCGCCATTGGCCAGGGCTACATCGGCAATCCTTCCCATCAAACCCACACCGCCTCCTCCGTAATTAATAGCGATGTTGTTTTCCACTAGGATCCTAGCCAGTTCATCCGCAATCGAGAAATATTTTTCATCGATTCCCGGACTTGAGGCGCAAAAGATGCAAACACGCTTTACATTATTCATAATGACAGGGCATGAAAAAAATCAGGCTGCAGGATCTCCAAAGAAATTGCAGCCTGGTTAAGGTAAATGCTTTTTTTTTAAAGCAGGGCTTCCAGTTTTTCCACCAGAACGGATTTTGCTACTGCTCCCACCTGTTTGTCTGCGATCTCCCCGTTTTTAAAAAAGAGGATAGTGGGAATATTTCGGATGCCATATTTCATGGTGACATCAGGGTTGCTGTCCACATCGAGTTTACCCACTGTGGCTTTGCCATCAAAATCTTCTCCTATTTCCTGAACAATGGGTCCTACCATGCGGCAGGGTCCGCACCATTCTGCCCAAAAATCGACGATTACCGGTTTGTCGGATTTTATGACCAATTCTTCAAAGTTACTATCGGTTAATTCAAGTGCCATAATGTAAAATATTAGGTTAAAAATTATATAATCAGGCAATTAGGAATTACCTGAACTGATATTCAATTTCGTTATTTTCCGTTACAAAAGTAAAGAACTCTTCGTTAATATCGATGTACTGATTTCTGGAAAACATATCCACTTTCAGATTCGTGTCCTGATCAACAATCTGGAATCGTAAATGTTTCCCTGAATTCTTTTTGTCGGCTTTGTTAATAAAACCTTTCATGGTTTCAATCAAATCTTCGGAAAGGGCATCCAGTCTGACGGTAAGATTCACTTCTTTGATCAGTTCCTCCCTGGCTTCAGACAGAAGGTGTATGCTTTTGATCCTGAGGGCTATCCCCTTTCGGCTATCCTTTTTGGATTCCCATTCTTCCGCAGTGGCTTTGATGAGTAATGCCATACCGGGAGTGAAGAAATTTTTAAAGGTAACAAAATCATTTCTCCAGAGTCCCAACTGGTAGTTATCGGTATAGTCTTCCAGGACCGCGTTACCGAAGGGTTTGTTGTTTTTCTGGGAGATCCCCTCGCGAAAGGACTTTACGATTCCCGGGAAAACGAATTCTTTGCCGACCAAAGATTCCAGGTTATTATTAATATCGTAAAGCGTGGTATTGCAGAGGTGATCGATTTCGGGCTTAAATCGGTCGAGCGGGTGTGCGGTAAGATAAATCCCGATCAGCTCTTTTTCATGATTGATTTTGGTTAGCAGGTCCCATTCATCCGATACAGGAGGTTCGGGTCTGAGAATGGTTTCTGAATGAGTTTCCCCGAAAAGGGATTGCTGGGTGCTGTTCTGATCGGTTTTGAGCTTGTTCCCATAGCGGATCAGTCCTTCGATAAAGTTCTGGTCATTCCCTGCCGGCATGAGGTATTGCTTCCGGTTGATCCCTGCAAAACAGTCAAACCCGCCTGCAGCCGCGATGCCTTCCAGGTTTTTCCGGTTAACACTTTGAAGGTCCACTCTTTCCACAAAATTATAGATATCGGTGAAGGGGCCGTTTTTCTTTCTCTCTTTAATGATGGACTCTACTGCTGCTTCGCCCACGCCTTTTATGGCTCCGAGTCCGAATCGAATGTTGCCTTCCTTGTTCACGGTAAATTTCACATTACTTTCATTCACATCCGGACCGAGTACCAATATCCCCATCCTTCGGCTCTCTTCCATCAGCAGGCCAATCTTCTTTATATCGGTCAGATTCCGGCTGAGTACGGCAGCCATAAATTCGGCCGGGAAGTGGGCTTTAAGGTACCCGGTCTGATAGGAGACATAGGCGTAACAGGTGGAATGGGATTTGTTGAAGGCGTATTGAGCAAAAGCTTCCCAGTCGGACCAGATCTTTTCAATTATATCCTCCTGGATATTATTCTTCAGGCAGCCTTCCCGGAATTTCTCCTTCAGTTCATCCATCATTTTCTTGATCTTCTTCCCCATGGCCTTACGCAAGGAATCTGCCTGTCCGCGGGTAAATCCGGCCAGACTCCGGGACAGCCTCATCACCTGTTCCTGGTAGACGGTAATCCCATAGGTTTCCTTCAGTTCCTCCTCCATTTCGGGCAGGGTATAACTGATTTTCTCTCTTCCGTGTTTACGGTCGATAAAGTTGGGGATGTATTCCATGGGACCCGGACGGTACAGGGCGTTCATAGCAATCAGATCCTCAAAGCGGTTAGGCTTGAGCTTTCTGAGATGTTTTTTCATGCCGGGTGATTCAAACTGGAATAGCCCGGTGGTATCTCCACGGCTATATAGTTCATACGTCTTTTCATCATCCAGGGGGATATTGCTGAAATCGGGTTCAATTCCCTTGGACTCTTTTACCATCTGGATGGCATCCTTGATGATGGAAAGGGTTTTCAATCCCAGGAAGTCCATCTTAAGCATCCCGACATCTTCGACATGTTTCCCGTCGTATTGGGTAACCAGCAGGTCGGAGTCTTTTGAAGTACAAACCGGAATGTGCTCAATAAGGTCATCCTTTCCGATAATGATTCCGCAGGCATGCAAGCCGGTTTGTCTGACAGACCCTTCAAGGGTTTCGGCATATTTTAAGGTGGAAGCGATTAATTCGGTGTTTGAATTTTTTTCCTGTACCAGTTCCGGGACCTCCTTATACGCCTTTTTGAAGCTGGTACCCGGCCTTTCCGGAACCAGTTTGGCAAGCCGGTCGGCCTCTGAAAGGGGAAGCTTTTGGATCCGGGCCACATCGCGGATCGCCATCTTTGGGGCCATGGTTCCAAAGGTGATGATATGGGCGACTCTTTCCTTTCCATACTTGTCAACCACCCAACGAAGGATCTGATCGCGGCCGTCTTCATCAAAATCAATGTCAATATCGGGCATGGATATCCTGTCGGGATTCAGAAAACGTTCAAACAGGAGGTTATAGCGAATGGGATCGATGTCGGTGATGCCGGTACAGTAGGCAACTACCGATCCGGCAGCCGAACCTCGTCCGGGTCCTACAGAAACTCCCATTTTGCGGGCCTGACTAATAAAATCGGCCACGATAAGGAAGTACCCCGGAAATCCCATTTTTTTCACTGTCTCCAGCTCAAATTCAATTCTCTCCAGAACTTTCGGATCCGGTTCTCCATACCTCCTTGCGGCGCCCTCCAGGGTTATATGCCTCAGGTACTCATCTTCATTGGCAAAGCCATTCGGAAGGGGGAAAGCGGGAAGGAGGGGCTTCCTGTTTAATTCATAGTATTCTATCTTGGAGGCGATCTCAAGGGTATTTTGAAGAACTTCGGGAATATCACTGAAGAGTTCCCTCATTTCCTCCTGGGTTTTAAACCACTCCTGCTGTGTGTAACGCAGTCTTTTCGGGTCGTCCAGATCGGAATTGGTGCTCAGGCAGATCAGCCGGTCGTGGGCGGGAGCATCTTCCCGGTTAATAAAATGGACATCGTTGGTGGCTATGCATTTTATATTATGTTTTTTACCCATTTCAAGGAGGATCCGGTTTACATATACCTGATCCTTATATACCTTCTCGTTCATTTCCGGGTCTTCCGAATTGTGCCTTTGAAGCTCAAGGTAAAAATCCTCACCAAAGATTCTTTTGTATTCGAGAATCACTTTTTCTCCCTCTTCTTCCCCCTCGTTCATGATGGTCTGAGGAACCTCACCACCCAAACAGGCGGTTGTGGCGATCAGATCCTCATGGTATTTCTCCAGAATCTCCTTGTCAATTCTCGGTTTGTAATAGAACCCCTCGGTCCAGCCCAGGGAAACCAGCCTGATCAGATTATTGTAGCCGTTTTTGTTTTTGGCCAGAAGGATGAGATGGTCCCCTCCACCGTCGTGCTTGTCTTTTTTCTCATGCCTTCCTCTTCTTGCAACATAAACCTCGCAACCCAGAATGGGAAGGATTTCATTTTTTCTGGCTTCGCTATGAAAGATCTTTGCCCCGAACATATTCCCATGATCGGTCATGGCAACGGCTTTCATCCCATCTTCCCGGGCTTTTTTGATTATGCCGGGAATGGCGGCTGCACCGTCCAGAATGGAATACTGGGTGTGGACATGTAGGTGGCAAAAACCGGTGTCGACAGCAGCAGGTGAAGAATCTGTTCCTGATTCTGAATCATCCGGAACACTTTCACCCAGGGAGTTCGATTCAATTTCAATGTCGGACAGGAGGAAGGGGTCTTGATTCTTCTGAATAAAATGACTGTATTCTTCGGGAGTAAGTTTCAACTTTGATTCCCGGAGGACGCCGATTCTTATCAATTCAAGAAAAGCCCGTGCAGTGGCATTGACATCGGCCGAGGCATTATGGGCAAATGAAAAAGATTCGCCAAAGAGCTTTTGGTAAAGTTCTGAAAGTTGAGGCCATTTAAGATTCCCGTTCTGGTTTCTCAATTCACAAAACTCGGTGCTCTCGATTTTGGTGCAAAGGGAGGGCAGTTTCCCGGGATAATTATCCATGCCCTTTCTCAGGTATTCCGCCCCCAGGACGCTGAGATCGAATTCGATATTGTGGCCTACGATAAGCCGGGAGTTGCCCAGGTCCTTTTGGAATTCCTCCAGGACAAAGCCCAGCTCGTGGCCATCTTTCATTGCTTTCTCGGTGGAAATGCCATGGACTTTTTCAGCACTGTAGGGAATGGTATAGTTTTCGGGACGGATAATAAAGTTGCGTGCATGCACAAATTCCCCGTCAATGGCATCTACCTGCCAGGCAAGTTGAACCATCCTTGGCCAATTTTCCAGGTCCGAAAGAGGAGCATTCGGGTTTTTGGGAAGGCCGGTAGTTTCCGTATCAAAAATTAAAAACCAATCCATCACACAGATCTTTTAAATACTTCTAAATGAGAAGAATAAGTATTGGTACCCTGTATTGTAAAAGTAAATATTTCTGGTCTTAAAACCGGCTTCTGTTAATAAGTTTTGATAATAAGGGGGGGGCTTCCTATTCCCTTCTTTTATAGTCAGTTTTAAAATGAAGTTTTAGATTTGCAGAAAAAGATCAAATAATATACCTTTGCGCACTCTTTTAAATATTGTAGGTAAATTAAATTAACGAGTATGCCTGTTAAAATCAGATTGTCGAGACATGGCCGTAAAAGAAAGCCATTTTATCACATTGTTGTAGCTGATAGCAGGGCGCCACGGGATGGTAGATTCATCGAAAGAATAGGATCCTATGATCCGAACACTAATCCTGCTACTATCGATCTCGATTTCGATAAAGCATTAGATTGGGTACAAAAAGGCGCTCAACCTACAGATACCTGTAGAGCTATTCTCTCTTACAGGGGTGTGATGTACAAAAAACATCTTTTGGAAGGCGTCCGCAAAGGCGCTTTCGATGAAGCCGAAGCCGAAAAACGCTTCAAGGAATGGGTAAGTGCGAAAGAAGCCAAGATCCAGGAGAAAAAGGATTCTCTTGTTAAGAAGAAGGAAGATTTTGAAAAAGAAGCATTTAAACGTGAAGCGGAAATCAACGAGGCCCGTGCTGCCGAATTAGCCAAGCAAAAATCAGATCTGGCTGCAGCAGCCAAAGCTGAGGCTGAAGAAGCCACCGCCGAATCCGTTGAGGAAGTAAAGGAAGAAGCTCCTGCTGAAGAACCCAAAGCAGAAGAAAAACCTGTTGAGGAAGT
>CAZNFR010000003.1:0-65033 GCA_964572225.1 uncultured Bacteroidaceae bacterium | reverse complement strand
AAAAACCTGTTGAGGAAGTGAAGGAAGAAGCTCCTGCTGAAGAACCCAAGGCAGAAGAAAAACCTGTTGAGGAAGTGAAGGAAGAAGCTCCTGCTGAAGAACCCAAGGCAGAGGAAAAGCCTGCTGAGGAAGTGAAGGAAGAAGCTCCTGCTGAAGAACCCAAGGCAGAGGAAAAACCTGTTGAGGATTCCAAAGAAACCGGGGAAACCGAAGACGAAGACAAGAAATAATTGACACAATTCGCTTCGAGCAACAACGAAAAGTTCAGATTTTTTAAAATCGGATACGTTGCCAAAGCTCATGGAGTTGATGGTACGGTGATTATCCGGTTTTCAGAGGATGAACTGTTTGAAACTAATTTTGAGGAACCTTTGTTCATTGACATTCAGGGAACAAAGGTTCCTTTTTTTATGGAGGCATACCGCGACGCAGGTGATCATGCCCTCGTTAAGCTTGAATTCGTAAATTCCCCTGCAGAGGTTAAAATGATTCGAAATTGCAGCGTTTTTGTTTGTATTCCTGAGTCTGAAATGCCGGATGAAAGGGAAGATTTCAAAGCTTGGGAATTCGAAGATCTGACCTCCGGGAAAACCGGGATCTTCGTCGCTTTTGCCGATCATGAGATGAACCCTCTGTTTATTCTCAACATCGGAAGCGAGGAGTATTATGTCCCGGCAAACACCGACTTCATAATAAACACCGACCCTAAGAAAAAGCGTCTGACTTTCAGGTTTCCGGAAGGTATTTTTGATCAGGACTGATCCTTCAGACTTTTGATTCTTACATTTTTTTCGAATCCCAGAATTTTTTTCCTGATCTCATCGGGGATTACCACAGAGACTTTTTCTTCCGGGGAGTATCCGACCATAACGGATCGGCCGAATACCCGGGTTGTGAATCCCGGTAAGCTTACCACTTCCTGTACCATGGTCAGGCTTTTGTCTCCTATTAACTCGGTTTTTGAAAGGACCGATATCTGCTCGCCGGGGTAAACCGGAGTTTTAAAATCCATATTCAGGGAGGCCATTACCATGGCAAATTTTTTCCAGTCGGGTTCTTTTCCAAAGACCTCCCGGAAATATTCCATTCTGGCAAGATCGAAATAGTGGGAGAATATGCCATTGTATACGTGTCCCAAACGGTCGATATCGTTAAATCTGATCTGTATATCAGTGCGATGCAGGTAATCCATTGCGGGTAAAATAAATAATTGCAGGGCAAGTTTGAAATTTATTCCGTAATATGCAACAGCAATAATTTTCGAACGTCTTTAAGGAAATTTTAATACCATTTGCTATGAGAAACCCAAAAATTATTTTAACCGCCATTCTGACCCTTGCTTTTTTTGTATTTGCCGGAGTGAATGGAATCGTCAATTCTGCTCCCACCAAAATAAATGAAGATATACCCGTGGATGCATTCTCGGGAGTGAAAATAGCGGTACCTGCGACGGTTTACCTGGAACAGGGAAGTCAGCACAGTCTCAGGATAGATGCAGATCCTTCCACCCTGGATAAGATTGAAGTATCTGTGGAGGATGGCTATCTTGAAATCAAACCTGCCAAGTACGGCGACAACCTCAATGGTAAGATCACAATTTACATTGTTTCTCCGACGTATGAACTGGTAAGTCTCTCGGGATCGGGAGACGTCATCGCTGAGAAAAAAATTGACTCAGAAGAGCTCACCCTGAAGCTGGCCGGTAGCGGGGACATGAAATTTGAAGATCTTTCTGCCGAAGAGGTAGAAATTAAGGTTGCCGGTTCAGGGAATGTATACCTTGCCGGTCAGGGTGCAGAAGAACTGGAAATATCCATCGCAGGCAGTGGCGATCTGAACGCTGAGAATTTTAAGCTGTCCGAATTTGAAGGCAAGATAAGCGGTTCCGGAAGCTGTAAAGTCCATGTCACAGAGGAGCTGAGCATTTCCATTGCCGGAACCGGATCGGTATATTACCGGGGAAATCCGGAAATCAACTCATCTATTGCCGGAAGTGGTTCTGTGAAATCAATGGAATAAGCCTTTCGGGGAGTCAGACCCTTCAGCCCCTTTTTTTTATGGCCTGATGATCTCTATTTCGCCTGAGATCCCCACTTTTATGATGGATGAGGCTTTTTTCCTTTCCCGGTCCTCCTGCCTGAATTTCACAATGTAATCTACCTGCTTCCTGATTTCTTCGTCAATTTCGTCGAAGCTGGCCGGTGAGGGGCTCCCCGAAAGGTTGGCGGAGGTGGAAACCACGGCTTTGCCGAATTTGCGGATCATATCACGGCTGAAGATCTCGCGGGTTATCCTTATCCCTATGCTGTCATCGGGGGGCAAGAGGTTGGATGCCAGGTTCCTGGCCCCAGGATAGATCAGGGTAAGCGATTTATCGCTCACCTCTATCAGTTCCCAGGCAATATCGGGTATCTCCTGAACGTAGGTATTGAGCCGGTTTTCGCTGTCGAGCAGAACCAGCATGGCCAGGCTGTCGTGGCGTTTTTTGATTTTGTAGACCCGTTCAACCGCTTCAGGATTGGTGGCATCGCAGCCCAGTCCCCAGATAGTATCGGTGGGATAGAGAATAACCCCACCCTGTCTGAGAATCCCGACTGCCTGTTCGAGGTCCTCCTTACGATATTCAGAGTAGGGATTCATATACCTTCATTAAATTACGAACACTCACCTCAGGGAGAAAATTCCGGCTGAATTTCAGGCCTTCCTCCCGCATTTTATTTCGCAGGGAATTGTTTTCCAGAATCGTTTTCAGGGCATAAATAAATTCCTCGGTATTGAAAGGATCAATATACACCGAATGAGGTCCGCCGGTTTCCTCCAGGCAACTGCCTTTCCCGGCAATTACGGGAGTTCCCGATTGTATTGCCTCCAGCACCGGAAGTCCGAATCCTTCAAAAGACGAAGGGTAAATGAAGATTGAAGCAAGCTGGTAGAGCCCGGGAAGGTCGGCAGAGGATACGTCTTTTAGGTGAACGACATCCTTCATTTGGTTCTCCCGGATATAGGAAAAGACCTTTTTTGCATAGTTTTTTTCCTTTCCGACGATGAAAAGAGGGATTTCCAGGTTCCCCTTTCTTTTTGCGATGAGAAGGCGGAGAAGATTTTTCCTTTCCTCTATGGTTCCTACGTAGAGCAGATATTCGGAGGGCAGGTTATACTTTTCCTTCAAGACTTTTTTCTTTTCTTCTGAAAGGACTTCGGAATAAGCGGGATCGCCTGATTGATATACCACGCTAATTTTTTCTTTCTCGATGTGGAAAAACCGGCGAATATCGTCCTTAGTCTGCTCGCTGATCGCAATGATGCGGTCGGCCATTTTCAGGCTGTATTCGGTTTTGGCCCGGTATATTTGCCGGTCTATAAAGGGATACAACTCGGGGTAACGGAGGAAGATCAGGTCATGGACGGTGAGTACCTTGCGCACGGGGAACTTTCTTAGGGAACGGGGGAGTTCATTACTGAGTCCGTGGAAAATATCGGGTCTGACAGTCCTGATATCCCTTGCAATGCCGGAAATCCGCCAAAGCGAACCAAAACGTGAATAAATTCCGGAAGGATAAATTACGGGGCAGCCGGAAGGTGGGAATCCATCGAACAGGAGCGGATCGCCCGATTTACCGGGGGTAAAAAGGGGGTATTCATGTTCCGGGAAAAATTCACTCAGGAGTTTAATGGTGGTGCGACTATAGTTTCCCAGTCCGCTGAAATTCCTGAATGCTCTTTTTGCGTCGAATGCTATTTTCACGGATCCGATTTTTATATTTTCCGCCTATACAGCCACATTAAAGTCTCTGAGTGCATTGTTGAGGGATGTTTTCAGGTCGGTCGATTCCTTTCTCTGGCCAATGATCAGGGCACAGGGTACCTGGTATTCCCCTGCGGGAAATTTTTTGGTGTAGCTTCCGGGAATAACTACCGATCTTGAAGGGACCCTTCCTTTGTATTCCCGGAACTGTGGACCAGTCACGTCAATTATTTTGGTTGACCCGGTAATGACCACATTTGCGCCCAGTACAGCCTCCTTTTCAATTTTCGCACCTTCCACTATGATGCAGCGTGAGCCTATAAAACAATTGTCTTCAATTATTACCGGGGATGCCTGAACAGGCTCAAGTACACCTCCAATTCCCACACCCCCGCTAAGATGCACGTTTTTGCCGATCTGGGCACAGGAACCTACCGTAGCCCAGGTGTCGACCATGCTTCCACCATCCACATAAGCACCAATATTCACATAGGAAGGCATCATGATCACACCCTCCGAAATATAAGCGCCATATCGTGCAACGGCGTGTGGCACAACCCGAACCCCAAGCTCGCGGTAATTTTTCTTCAAGGGAATTTTATCATGGAACTCGAGGGGACCTGCTTCAAGGACTTCCATCTCCTGGATGGGGAAATATAGGATCACAGCTTTTTTAACCCACTGATTTACTGACCATTCACCCTTATCGTCCGGTTCTGCAACTCTGAGTCTTCCCTTGTCGAGGAGTTCAATGGTTTCCCGGATGGCTTTCTTTACTTCGTCGCTGGAAAGCCTGTCCCTTTTTTCCCATGCTTCTTCAATTATTTGCCTGTGATCCATACGCGTTGTATTACTTTTTCAAGCCCCAAAGTTAGTATAATTTATGGGATGGGGCCCATTCAAAAAGGCTTAAGCAATGCGATTCCTGAAAATTTTCCTTGGGAGTTCCATCTTTAATACCCTGATAAACAAGTATATAAAAGTAAGTGTGACAATAATACTTGCCCCACTGGGGATATCCATGGTAAAGGAGATCATAAGTCCGGCCAAAGATCCCGCCAGGGCAAAGATAACAGACAGAATGACCATCTTTTTAAAATTGTGGGTGAATAGCAAAGCGGTATTCTGGGGAAGGGTTAGCAGGGAAATAAGCAGAATAATACCCACAACTTTTATGTTAAATACAATACTAAGGGAAACCAGAATCATCAGGGTATAATTGATGAAGGGAATGTTAATCTTCTGGGATCGGGCATACTCTTCATCGAAGGATATATACAGGATCTTACGAAAAAAGAACAGAAAAAAGAGGATAATTATCCCGGAGAGAAAGGCGAGTAACAAGAGATCCTGACCATTCACGGTAAGGATGCTGCCAAATAGATAAGTCATCAGATTGGGGGCATAGCCGGGCGTCAGATAAATGAAAATAATACCGACTGCCATTCCGAGCGACCACAGGATAGCGATCATGGAATCGTTGGAGAGCCTTTTCCTGTCGGAGAATTTCTCGACTGCCAGACCAGAGAGAACAGCAAAAACCGCTGCTCCGCCTATGGGGTTTAGTCCCAGGAAATACGCAATTCCAATCCCGCCAAAAGAAGCATGGGTAATGCCACCGCTGATAAAAACCAGCCTTTTGCTCACCACCCAGGAACCGATGATGCCACAGCTCAGCGAACTGAAAAGGGCTGCAAAAAGTGCATTGGTGAAGTACTGATAGTTTAAAAGATCTGCCATAATTAATGCTTATGTTCGTGAAGCACACGGTGTGGAACTTTTCCGTGTGTTATGATATCGATGGGGCAGTTGTATACCTTAAGCTGCTCTGATGAGATGGAATTTGAAGGATGGTAATGCAGGTTTTTGTTTACACAGGCTATGGTTTTTATATAGCTTGAAATGGTCCCCACATCGTGAGATACCAGCAGTATAGCCATGTGTTTATTGTATTCTTTGAGTTTTTCGTATAATTCGTATTCGAATCGGTTATCCACATGGGTTTCCGGTTCGTCAAGGATAATAAGGGCCGGATCTGAGATGATGGCCCGCCCCAGGAAGGTCCGCTGGAGTTGTCCGCCCGACAATTCGGAGACAGGAGTATTAAGCTTTTCGGAGAGACCCAGTTCTGTGGCTGTTTTATGAACCTTTTCAAGATCCTCTTTCCTGAATCTTCCAAACAAGCCTTTACCGGAGGTTAAACCCGAGAGGATCACCTCTTTTACCGAAATAGGAAAGTTTCTGTCCGACTCATGCAGCTGGGGAAGATATCCTGTAAATTTCCGGAAATCCGGGTTTCCGTTTCCAAAATCATAACTCACTTCCCCCTTCGTCGGATTTATCATACCGAGGATCACTTTGAGAAGAGTGGTTTTCCCTCCTCCGTTTGGACCAATGATACCAATGAAGTCTTCCCGGCAGACTTCAAGGTTTACATTTTCCAGAACCGGCTGACCATCATAGCCTGCCGTAACATTGGTTAATTTAAGTATGGGCTTCATAACTGGAAATTTCAATGAGAATACCGAGAATTTTTTCAAGCTGTGTATGCCATTCAGGATCAAGTGGGTCCAGGGGAATGATCTCGCCATCGATCTCACGGGCGATCTGCCGGGCATTATCCATATTAAATTGTTCCTGAACGAAAATGCTGCGAATGTTTTTGCTTCGCGCTTCGCGGATGATGTTGTTCATATGTGAAGGCGTAGGTTCTTTTCCATCCTGTTCGAGTACATGTTGCTTCATGTCATAATCTGCAGCCAGGTAGGTTAAGGCAGGGTGATAAATAAGAAACTCCAGTCCTTTGAGTTGATCTGCAGACTGATCATACTTGTCGATAAGGTTGAGAATTTCTTCCTGTAGCCGGGCATGGTTCTCCCGGAATAGTGCAGAGTCGGAGGGGAAGGCCTCTTTCAGAAAGCGATAGGTGTTTTCGGCTAGCAGAAGACCGTTTTTTGGTGAAATCCAGATGTGGGGATCATCCGGTCCATGTGAATGCCCGTGGTGATTTTCTGAATCATGATGGTGATGTTCATGCGTTTCAATAAACCCAATTCCTTCCGATATATCCTTTATCATGAGCGATGGCTGATTGTTACGGATTCTATCCATCCAGACCTGTTCAAATTGTATACGTCCAATCCTGAGATAAAGGTGAGAGGAGGCCAGGGCTGTCATCTGTCGGGGAGAGGGGTCGTAACTGGCAGGAGAAGCCCCGGGTGGGATCATAACATGGATGCTGTATGCTTTGCTGGCAATTCTTTCGGTGAAATACTTCTGAGGCAGAATGGAAACGCTAATCACTTTCGCGGGTTCAGATGGAGAGGTATTTTCAGGTTTCTGGTTTTTACAGGAAAGTGATGCAAAACCCGTTAACAGGAAAAGGATGTGAAGTTTATGAATTGTCATATTCTCGGATGATTAATTTTTCGTATCAGCAGTATGGGAACTTTTTTTTAACTCACTGAATCTAAAACCTTTTTCAGGAACGGGGTCATGTCCGTGACCTCCCCAGGGATTGCATCTCAGGACCCTTCTAATGGATAGAAACAAACCGGTTATCACTCCATGGGTTCTGAAGGATCCGATGGCATACTCTGAACAGCTGGGAGTGAAACGACAGGTTTTGGGTAAAACCGGTGAAATGATATATTGATAGATCCTTACCAGGAAAATAAACAGCATGCTGAATAGGGTTCTAATAAACCTTGAAATTGGATTTTCCAGTATAATCGACCTGATTTTAATCATGGGTATTACAATCTTTGCATATTCCTGTTACCAGAAAATGATTTTCTGTTTTAATATAACCTCCCGGTAATTTAAAGTCAGACACCGGTATGTCTTCAAGGCAAATGAGCCGATTGCATTTCGTACACTGAAAATGCAGGTGATCGGGTTTTTTCTCTTTTTTGGAATTGATTGCCTTCATTTTGTATTTGAAAGCATCGCCCGAAAGCAGGCGGACAAGAATTCCTTTCTCGGTCAGGCTGCTGAGATTGCGATAAATGGTGGCACGGTCACAGGCATAATCCATCGCCTCTTCCAGTTCTTTTTCAGAAAGGGGCAGGTTTGAGCTACTGAGTACGCTCAGCATATTTACCCTTACGCGGGTTGTGCTGAGATTTTTGGATTTAAGAATCTTATGAAACGCATTCATAATATTTGCGACTGGGTTGCAAATTTAATAATAAATATCCGGTAATTTAGAATTTTTCTAACCTGATTTCTCAAAATGATTTTACATATTTGCAGACTTTGGGAGATGCTGTTATAGAGCATGTTTTGAGCCTGCAGTACCCTTCCGCATCAAGTGTATCATCATAATAAAATTTCAATACCATGAGAGAAGCAGTAGCTATTTTATGTGCCGGTGGGCCTGCCCCGGGGATTAACACGGTAATTAGTGCAGTAACCAAGATTTTCCTGCAAAACGGGTATACCGTTTTGGGTATCAACGGGGGGTATAAATCCCTTTTTGCCGATGAGCCTGCTTATGAATACCTTGATTTTGACATGGCTGACCAGATTTACAGTCGTGGTGGCTCGGCCTTAAAAATGAGCCGTTACAAACCCAAGGATGATGAGTTTAAAGGTGACTTTTTCAAGAAAAACAACGTCAAGCTTCTGGTAACCATAGGCGGGGATGATACGGCGTCTACTGCAAACCGCTTAACCAAGTTCCTGGCATCCGAGAAGATGGATGTGAAAAATATTCATGTTCCGAAAACGATTGACAATGACCTTCCACTTCCTGAAGGGACGCCCACCTTCGGTTACCATTCAGCCAAGGAGGAGGGGGTAAGACTTGCCACTACCATTTATGAGGATGCCCGCACCAGTGGAAACTGGTTTGTCGTTTCTGCGATGGGCCGCGAGGCGGGTCACCTGGCTTTTGGGATAGGAACAGCCTGTCATTACCCAATGATCATCATCCCCGAAATGTTCAACAAGACCAAAATCACATTCGAGAAAATCACCAACCTGGTTATTTCTTCCATGGTAAAAAGGAGATTGCTTGGGATCGATTATGGTGTGGCTATAATTTCGGAGGGGGTATTCCATTTTATGAGTGATGAAGAGATTATTGCTACCGGCATTAATTTCACCTACGATGAACATGGTCATCCGGAACTGGGAAATGTTAGTAAATCACACATTTTTAATATGCTGACCCAGCAGAGTCTGAAGAGCCTGCGTATAAAGGTTAAGTCCAGACCCAATGAGATGGGTTATGAACTGCGTTGTTGTCGACCGGTTGCCTATGATCTGGCCTATGCGACAAGGCTTGGGCTGGGCGTTTTCAAGCTATTCAAGAATGGGGAGACCGGATGTATGACCACGGTTGACCGTACCGGTGCAGTTACTCCTCTTTATCTGAAAGATGTTGAAGATGAGTCTGGTAAGGTAATGCCACGATTGGTAAATGTAGATAATGAAAAGGTACAGTTAATCTTTATGAACAACCTTCATTACATTACCAAAGCTGATTACCGGGGTGCAAAGAAATATGTGAAGAATCCGGAGGATTATGATTTCTTCAAGATCCTTGAGTGGGAATAGTCAGCTCTGCGCTTCATTATTCTTGAACCATAATTTCTGTTTCTAGTCTGCAATTGCCCGGGGCAACCCCCGGGCAATTTTATCATGTTCAAGTTCAAACTCCCACTTTCCTCCCCTTGCTTCATAATTCTAATTCCATTATTTTTACACAATTCCGAATACTCAAACTTAAAACAGTGTTAAAATGGCAGATTCTCGCAAGAAAAAGGGTACAATAGGGATCCTTACCGGTGGAGGAGATGTACCAGGGTTAAATCCCGCAATCAGAGCCATCACCATCCGGGCCTTACGTGAAGGATATCAGGTACTGGGTCTTCGCCGTGGGTGGGCAGGGATCATTGAACTGGAGAGGGATAAGAAGGCCGATAACAGTGACCGCTATATGGTACTGTCGGAAGAAATCGTAAACAAGGCCGGACGAACGGGGGGCACCTTCCTTCATACCTCCAGAACCCGACCGAGTCATGTTCCCAAAGAGTTCGTACCCGATCATCTGAAAGAGAAGTATACTAAGGAAGTTAATGATCTTACCGAAGAAGTATTGAAGAACCTGGAATTTCTGGGTATCGATTATCTGATTCCGATCGGAGGAGATGATACTCTTTCCTACGGTGTCCGTTTATATCAGGAAGGGGTAAAGGTTATTGCCATTCCCAAAACAATGGACAATGATGTACCCGGAACGGATTACTGTATAGGTTTCAGTACCTGCGTGACCCGCACCATTCATATGACCAATACGCTTAGAACCTCAGCGGGATCTCATGAAAGGATCCTGGTTCTTGAGGTTTTCGGCAGGTATGCGGGTTATACCGCCATGCTTCCCACCATGGCCGGGTCGGCCAACCGTTGTGTCATACCCGAATACGAGTTTGACATTGAGAAATTAACCCGGCTTCTGTGTGAGGACCGGTTGCGGAATCCCAGCCGTTATTCTGTTTTGCTTGTATCTGAAGGAGCCCGTTTCAAAGGTTTGGATGAGATGGTATTTGAGTCGACCGAAAAAGATATGTTCGGTCATGCCAAGCTTGGGGGGATAGGAGATATTGTTTCGAAAAAGATCAAGGAGATTTCTCCAAAATTTAACAACAACAAGACCATCAATGTAATCAATCAGAAGCTCGGCTATCTGGTCAGAGGAGGGGATCCGGATGCCATCGATTCCATTGTACCCATGGCCTATGGAAATCTGGCCCTGGACTTGGTTTTGAAAGGCATTCATGGCCGCCTTATCGTTCTAAGGAACGGGCGGTATGATAATGCACCTCTGGATGTGGTAACCTCATCCAAAAAACTGGTGGATGTTAAGAAACATTATAACGTAGATCGGTACAGACCCCATTATAAAAGCTTTGAATTCCAACCCTTGTTTATTATGACGGGTGGGGCTTAAAAGATCAGTCGTTAAAAAAAACCCAGGCTTTTGAGGCCAGTTTTTGCCTTGCATCGGTAAGGGGTGAAAGGGCCGAATTAAGAGTGGAATAGGAACCCTCGGTTACTAGTAGGAAATTATTGGGACCCTGGATGATATTTCCTTCTCCCCCCATCTGCTTGATTTTACCGGCATATTCTTCTGCATATTTCCGGTTTTTGAAACTGCCTACAATTACATAGTAAGCTCCTTTTTCAGCAACTTTCCCGGCTTCCAGTTCCTGCTGAAGATTGGCAAGCTTACGTTCATAATCGGTTCTGATCTGCATAATTTCTGATTCGTAGAGGTTTTGCAGACTGTCTATTTCCCTCTGAAATTTTTCATTCTCTTCGACAAGTTCACCGGAGTTTTTATTGCTTTCTTCGTTTTGCCAGAACCACTTGCCATCCTTACAGGAGGTAATAGAAACCGTTAATGCAAGTAACAGGATAAGATTGATTTTTTTCATGGTGACCCGATTTAGATTATTCAGATGCAGGTTTTATTTCACTCTTGGTTTTAACGCTCCTGCTCTGAGTTTTTAACAAAAATATGGAAAGCTTGGATTAATTGCCATAAATATTTTTAAACATTGTTAATAACTGATCCATACAGGTTTTTTGAGTCTGTTTCTATTTTATTTGATATTCAAATTGCCTAATTTTGTTTTAACTCAAAAATCTCCGTAATGATCGATATTTCCGTTAACTACATGGGGCTCACTCTCCCGGGTCCCCTTATCGCAGCATCTTCAGGCCTTACTGATAATGTCCCTAATCTTAAACGTTTTGAGGAATTCGGAGCGGGAGCCGTGGTCCTTAAATCTCTTTTCGAAGAAGAAATACGTCTTGAAAAAGAAGCAAAGCTGGCGCAGATGACCTCATCCGGATTTATCTATCCGGAAACCCTGGAGTTTTATGATTACCATGAAGATGCCGACCGTGAAAGCACTCACCAATACCTCGATCTGGTCAAAAAGGCCAAGGACAAGCTGGGTATTCCTGTTATCCCAAGCATTAATTGTGTAACGGCAGACCAATGGACCTTTTTCCCGCGTGAACTGGAACTTGCCGGAGCTGACGCACTTGAGCTGAATGTTTTCATAATGCCTTCAGACCTTAATCGGTCCAAGGAGGAGAATGAGAGGATTTATTTCGATATTATTAGGGAGGTTACTTCCCAGGTTAAGATTCCTGTTTCTCTTAAGGTCAGTTTTTATTTTTCGGATCTGGCCATCACCCTGAAAAAATTTTCTGAAACAAGCATTAAGGCCCTGGTGCTCTTTAACCGGTTTTATAGTCCTGATATTGACATTGATACCATGGAAGTGACTACTGCTTCCGTGTTAAGCGGTCCGGGCGATTTTTCCAACTCTTTGCGATGGATCGCGATTATGAGAGATCATGTAAAATGTGACCTTTCCGCTTCTACCGGCGTGCATGACGGCCGCACACTGATTAAAATGTTGCTTGCTGGTGCCAATACGGTTCAGGTAGCTTCTGCATTCTATAAAAACGGGGTGGAGTATGCAGCTGAAATGCTTAATGAGCTAAAAAAATGGATGGAGAAGAATGATTACAAATCCATTGACGATTTCCGCGGCATGATGAGTCAGCACGAAACTGCAAATCCGGCTGCATTTCAGCGGGTTCAATTTATGAAGTACTTTAGGGGGCACCAGGGTTAACAATGCCAAAACCCTGATAAATCCTTGATCTGTGTTTTCAGATGCACTGATTTCTGCTTTGCATGATTACCGTTACCTGCTTAACCGGGGATACCCCAGGAAGGCCACTCTTAATCTTGTGGGTAATAAGTACCAGCTTACGCGCTCAGAAAGAAGCATTTTGTATCGGGGAACAAGCGAAGCAAAATCGGCATGCCAACGTTTTGGAAAACTCGCAGGCAAGCCTCTAAAAGGGAGTTTATATATTGATGTTTATAACATCCTTTTTGTGATTGGAAACTATTTGCAGGGTCGACCGGTTTTTATCTCAGACGACGGATTATTGCGTGATGCCGGTGAATTAAGAGGACGTTTTTCAAACAAAAAGCTATTGTCCCGATCGCTGGAATTATTGAAGAACTTCATGACAGAAAACTCCTCCCTGAATTATCTGCTTTTCATTGACGCACCGGTTTCAAACAGTGGTAAGCTTGGTGCAGAGCTCAGAAGCTTTATGAGCCTTCAAAATATTGCAGGCAGTTCGAATGTTTGTTATTCCCCTGATAAACAAATTATTGGGCAGGCAGAACCGGGCGATTTTATTGCCACCGGCGATTCGGTAATCATTGATCTCACCCAGGCTCAGGTCTTCGATCTTTCCCTGTTCCTGTTAAGGAAGGAGTTCGGACTTATTCCTTTCAACATTCATGATCTTTTGCCTCCTTTTTAAAAAACTGTAAAAGAGGTAAGTATTGGTTTCTTTGATCGACTAAGCTGGAAACACATTGCACTTACCATGAAAAAAACCGTAATTGCTTTTTTCCTGTTTGCCGCTACCCCGGTGGTGGCTCAGCTGCCTGATCTGTATCTCTACGATATGAATAATCAGTTTCAATCTCTTCCCGATAGGTCTGGTGAAAAACTTACCGTGGTTGATTTTTGGGCAACCTGGTGCAAACCCTGTCTGCTTTCCATCCCGGAATTGATAAAGCTTAACAATGAATATAGGGATAAGGGTGTTAACTTTATCGGGATTAACATCGACTCACCTCGCAACCAGTCGAAGATAAAACCTTTTTCCAATTCCTCCGGGATCAACTATCCTGTTCTCCTGGATCCCGATCAGGAGGCTATGAAAGAAATGAACGTGGTGTTCGTGCCAACCCTGCTCATCTATAATTCGGATGGGGAGGTGGTATTCAGCCATGAGGGATTTAAGCCCGGGGATCAGGACGTTATAAGAGATGAGCTCAATAAGCATTTGAATGAATAAATGCCTGATTATGGGATTCCGGACAATTTCTGGCTCGCTCTTACTTATTCTTATCCTCTCATCCGAGGTAAAGGCCCAATTGCAGGGGAACAACCTTGCTGAGTATCAACTGGGCAATGTGCCAGGCAGCGAACCCTCCGATCTGAGTACATTTTACAACCGTATGAACCTTCTTTACCGCTATGGAAATATACGGGCTTCACTCCGTTACGAACAATTCAATCATCCGGATCCTGATATGGAATATTACCGATTATCCCAATATAATCTGAATTACCGGGATAAAGGACTGGAATTGCAGGTGGGGCACTTTAATGAAACCCTTGGTAACGGGATACTGCTACGGTCTTTTGAGATACCCGGCTCCATCTACGAAGATCAGGCATTCCGGGTCAGACATGGTTTTTACAGGGATCTCAAAGGCTTTTCAGCCAGCTATAATCACAAGTTTTTCAGGGTAAAGGCTCTCAGGGCAAGGACTTTGTTTAACCTCTTTCCCCCCACATTCGAAGAGAAGGAGCGAAGGCCGGACCTTACCGAGGCGGTTCAGGCAGAAGGAAGGGTTCTGAATCAGACCCCCGGAATTATATTTCTTCGCAACCACAATTCCGGAACAACCCGGGACTACCTGTCGTTTTTTCTGAAAGGGAGCCTGAGTTCCTTTCTTTCCTACAATGCAGAAGTTGCCAAAGGGCTTGATGAGGGACCTTATTTTAGGTATGACGATAATTCCTCTTTCGGGGTTTATGTCAGCCTGAACTTAAGTGCCGGACCAGCCGGATTATCCCTTGAGTACAAGAACTATCAAAATATTTTTATAGGATCCGGGATCAGTGATCCTCCTACTCTTGTGAAGGAGCAAATCTACAAGGTCCTGAACAGGAGTATTCATGTGCCTGACCTTACCGATGAGAGTGGGGTACAGGCCGAGCTATTTATTAATACCGGTAATGGGGATCTATTAACCCTTAATTATGCTCGAACCAGAAATGAGTTATTTGAAGATTTTGTTTTTCAGCAGTACTTTCTCGAGTACCAGATTGGATTCAGGGAGTACGATAATCTAAGAGTTTTTGTTGATTACAGCGAGGATCCTTTCAAACGTGAAGACCAGCGATATAGCGGGGGATTTCTGCTGGAAAGTATGATCAGGAATGAGTGGGGTGCGTCTCTGCAGGCAGAGTATCAATTTTTTGAGAGAAAGCTGGGTGGCAATCCGGAGATCGATAATACGGTAATTGTCCTTTCCGTATTCAAATCTTCTGCATTCAATGTTTCCCTTGTCCATGAATCCAGCACAGATCCGATATTGGTCGATCTGGTTGAAACTTCCGGAGTAGAGACCGGAAGAAGACAATGGTGGGGCACAAATATTGCATATAAAATTAATCGGTCCAATAAACTCTCACTCTTTGCTGGACAAAGAAGAGGTGGACCGGCGTGTACTTCAGGAATTTGTTATGAAGTCCTGGATTTTGAAGGCGTGGAATTACGATTAACGACTAAATTTTAGGAGGAAATATTATGAATACAAAGAAACTTGGCGCTTTTTTTATTGGATTACTGATCGGGATCCCGGTCTTGCTAGCACAAAATGTCGGGGATGAAGCTCCCGAATTTAGTTTTAACGATACTGACGGGAAAGCTTTTACCCTCTCTGACCACAGAGGAAAAGTAGTTTTTATGTTCCTCTTTGGAAATACCTGCCCCAGTTGTCTTGGTTTTGGAAATCAGACCGAAACGAAGGTTAATCAGGTTTATGGAAGTAATGAGAACTTTGTGGCGGTAGGTCTGGATATCTGGAACTCAAGTTCAACGGTAACCTCGGTAAATAATTTTGCTGAAAGTACCGGGATCACATATCCGCTTTTGGTAAAAGCAGGTGCCGTGGCACAGAGTTATGGCACTACCTATGACCGGTTGATTGTTGTTGATCAGGAAGGGATCATCAGATTTAAGGGAACCACCCTAGCCAGTCAGCAACTTGATGATGCAATTGAGGTTATTGATGAATATCTGATGCTTGCTTCCAACGGTATTTTTAATGTGAACGGATCGGACAGGATCCTGGAAGTGTATCCGAATCCGGCAGATGACCATGTAAACATTCGTTTCAGTCTTGCCGGAGACAGCCGGGTAAGTTTGAGTTTATGGAACAGCCTGGGTCAGGAAACCGGAATCAGGCAGGAAGAAACTTTTGGGCCTGGTGAACAGGAACTGAGGGTAAATACGGCTGCTCTAAACAACGGATTGTATTTTTACAGGCTCGATACACGTAAGGATGAGATTCTCACAGGAAGGGTTATTGTAAAAAGATAGGGTGTAAAACCCGGGGTTCGATTCCCTGGTATACCAGTGGAATTTAGACCCCGGGGTAAATCATAACCAGGCTCTTTTATCCCATTTCTTCCACCAGATCTCTGGCATCATCGGGCATCCAGTGCTTATCCTTTCCTTCCCACTTCACATTACAACCGACAGGATTGGTGACTTTACGGGAGATCGCACGACCCTCCGTGAGTTCGGAAAGAGTACGGTCCAGGTCATTAATCTTCATCTGATCGATAAATTTTGGGGAATCCACGCCTCTGCCTGTATACACGAGTTCCCGATCTTCATTGAAGACATAGAAATGGGGGGTACGAAGGGCTCCATAGCGTAAAGCGACCTCCTGGGATTCATCGTAAAGGTAGACCCAGGGGAATTTCAGTTGTTCCATTCTCTTCACCATATTTTCAAAACTATCCTCAGGATAAGTATTTTTTGAATTGGAGTTAATGGCGACAAAACGGACACCTTTATCCTTGAATTTATTGGCGGTTTCCCTGGTCACCTCATCGGAACCTATCACGTATGGACAATGGTTACAGGTAAAAAAGACAACAAGGTATTTAGCATCAAAATCACTTAATTTATAGGTGTTTCCGTCTGTTGCGAGAAGTTCGAAATGGGGAGCTTTCTCTCCGATCTGCAGTGTAAAAGCCATAGCTGTATTTTTTTAAGGATTTACTGTTCTAACAAGCGAAGGATGGTTTGGTTTACTTGGTAAATAATATATTTAGTAAATCCTGAAGGTACTAAGGATGGGGTAATGATCCGATAATACAGCTTCAATCCTGCTAAATTCCAGTGCCTCAATTCCCTTGTCATAGAGAATATAGTCAATTCGAAGTGAAAACCTTCCAAGATAGGTATTTCCCCTTCCTTTTCCACTTTGAAGGAAAGCATCTTTCAGTCCCCTGCTCATTTTATGGTAGGTAAAGGATACGGGGGTATCGTTAAAATCTCCACAGACAATCACCGGATGAGCGGATTGCAGGCGATGGTTTGTGACTTTGGCAGCCTGCTCGGCACGTTTAATATAGGCCGATTTTAACTTGATTGACAGGTCCTGCAGCTCTCTGATCTGGTTTTCATGGTAACCGAACCTCAGGCTGTCTATGAAATTGTAATTGTTTGCCCGCAGACTAACCGATTGAAGATGGGTATTATAGACCCGCACTGTGTCTCCGTTGAATAAAATATCCGTATATATGGCACGATTGTAGGAATCCGGAAAACTGATGCTTCCCCTTCCCACAATAGGATATTTAGAGAATGTGGCTATTCCGAATCCGGTATTCTTACTATTCTTTATGGAATATTCAATGTAGTTGTACGGAGTATTGGCAAAAAGCTCATTATGCCGGTGTGGGTGAAAATTTGCATTGCGATTCGTGTAGTATTCCTGGATACAGATCACATCAGGATACTCGCTACGAATGAAATTGAAAATGTCCTTGTTTGTGGTAGAGGACTGCAGCCATTCGTAAATGTTAAAAGCTCGTACATTGAAGGACATCACTTTTAATTTCTCATTTACCGGAACATCGGCCATATCCTTTGACTTATTGAACAATACAGGAGTGGATCTGAGGAGGTGATTGAATCCTGTCAGGATAATGATGAGGGAGAGGATAGCATATTTTTTCCAGAGGATTGTCCAGAGAAGCAGAAAGATTATGTTGCCTAAAATTAAAAAGGGGTAAATGAGTCCGAAAAATGCAAGCGGCCAGAAAAATGTGGGGGAAATATGTGTTGACAAATGTGCCAGTAGCAGTCCGGAGGCTGCGATAATATTTAGCGTGAAGAGTATTTTATGAAACAGTTTTCTCAATCTGAAAAAATCAATGTCCGTTAAATTATAAGCTCAGGCGCGAATTACTTTCCCATTTTAAATAATAGTTCCTTTTCCTTTGCAGTGAGACTATCATAACCCTTTCGGGAAATTTTATCCAGTATCCTGTCTACTTCTTTCTGGCTTTCGGCTTTTTTCTTATTGTATTGATAATCGTCGACCGGTTTCTTATGGGTTACCCGCATTTTTTTTCTGGGCTTAAAGATAGAAAATACTCTGTCCATAAATCTTGAAAATCCCATGGTAATGTCCTTTCCTTTATTATAGCGCAAGGTGAAAGCGTAGCCAAACAGGGCTCCACCAATGTGGGCGATCTTGCCCCCGGTATTTACCGTGAAGTCGAGAAGTGAGGAGAGTACAAAACCTATAAGTGCAATATAGATGATCTTAACCGGACCTACCAGGATCACATACATCTTGTAATCGGGAACAAGGAAGGCAATTGCAATAACCACTGCCATTACAGAGGCCGATGCACCAATGGCAATGGAGGTGTCCAATTGGTCTTTTAGTCCGGGGAAAAGATTAAAGGAGGCAATGTAAAGAACGGCACCTGCGAGTCCGCCTAACAGATAAACGCTAAGCAATTGTTTTTCACTAAAATAGGAGAGAAATACTCTCCCGAACCAATACAGCCAGAGAATATTAAAGAGAATATGAAAAAAATCTTTATGAGTGAACATGTAGGTAAAAATAGTCCAGGGCTTCACTGCCAGAGCGGATATACTGGTAGGTACGGCAAGAAAACTGACCATAGGGGCGATTAGTTCCCGCTGATTAAAGAGATGAAAAAAGATCACAAGGATCTGGATCAGGGCGAAAACGCCCAGGTTGACGTAGATAAGCTTCGTTAGTGTACTCCCGGTTTTAAAGGACGCTTTTATTTCATCTGCAATATTCATATTCCTACTTTTCCTGCCATAAAGTTAATAAAACTTGGTCCTGTCATTACTCCAGAGTTTGATCATAATGAAGCCAAACAACATCCCGCCCAGATGAGCAAAATGGGCAATATTTCCTCCCGAGTTGGTTAGTCCGAGGTAAAGCTCCAGCAAGCCGTAACCAATTACGAAGTATTTGGCCTTGATGGGAATCGGAGGAAAGAGCAGCATTAGTCGTGTATTTGGGAAAAGCATACCAAAAGCAAGCAGCACTCCGAACACTGCCCCGGAAGCTCCAACGGTGGGGGTAATAAGTCCCCTCCCAACGGATTGGGCAAGGGGGTCACCGCTATTGGCCATCCGCAAAAGGGTTTGGTTATCGAACTCGGTGATGTTGTATACCCTGGAAGCTTCTTCTACCAGGGAGGAAAGTTCAAGATGCATAACGAACATATGCAGCAAAGCGGCTCCGAGTCCGGTGATTATATAGTATATAAAGAACCTTCTCGGACCCCAGACCGATTCCAGAACCTTCCCAAACATCCATAACGCGAACATATTAAAGAAGATATGTCCGATACTCCCATGCATGAACATATGGGTTATTATCTGGTAGGGTTCAAAATTTGGTGATTTGAAATAATAAAGTCCCAGATCTCTGTTAAGGTCAATATTAAAAGCGGACTTAACACCCAAAAGAGCAAGAAACATCAAGGCATTAATGATGATGAGATTTTTAACCACCGGAGGGGTTCCGCCTGTTCTGCCAAAATACATGGTTTACTTATCTTTTAAATGATTTTTCAATTGCATCTGTCTCAATTATATTCAAAACCGGCTTGCCTGAGGGCGAGTAATTCGGGTTTGAACAGGCAAAGAGCTGGTCAATCAGCACCCGCATTTCCTCTTGTTCAAGAATCTTGCCATACCCGATGGCTGTATTCCCGGCCAGTGAAATGGCCAGTTTTTCCCTTTTTGAAATGGAAACATCTGAACTGGTTGACCGGTAATCCTCCAGAATTTTCTCGATTGTGGCAGAAAGATCGGAATTTTTGACAGTATCCGGAACTGCGTTTACAATCACAGAGTGATTACCAAATTCACTGATATCGAAGCCCATCCGGTTAATATCTTCCCGAATCTCTTTTAAGGTAACGAAATCGGCCGGGTTTAGTTCAATGGTTTCGGGAAACAGCATAGTCTGCCCGGGGATCCTGTTTTTGCCTGAGGAAAGCAATTTTTCAAAAAGCACCCTTTCGTGGGCTCTTTTCTGATCGACCACCATGAGTCCGGATTTCACCGAAATCAATATGTATTTGTTTTTGAACTGAAGGTAACGGCTCTTTAATTCCTGTATCTTTCCATTTTCAATGTTATTATCGGGATCTTTGGATCTGCTTTGACCCTGACCAAAAAGGCTTTCCCAGTTACCTGCATTTTCGCTTCTGATCCTTTCCCATTCCCGGCTTCGATCGGGTTTCGCATTTTCGAAGGGGTTAAAGTCCGGATTTAGTTCTATTCCGGGTGAGTTGATCTCTGTATTTCTCCGGAGCACGGGAATATCAACCACCCCTTCATTCCCGAAATCGAGGGAAGGGCTAAGATTATGCTTGCCTATGCTTTCCTTGATCACGGCATGAAGGATCTGCCACAAGGCCCTTTCATCCTCGAATTTTATTTCCGTTTTTGTGGGATGGATGTTGATATCAATTTTGGAAGGATCAATTCCCAGAAAGATAAAATAGGAGGGTATGCTGTCGGAGGGAAGCAATTTATCGTAGGATTGCAGTACTGCCTTGTGAAAATAGGGGTGGCGAATATACCTGTCGTTTACAAAGAAAAACTGTTCACCGTAACTTTTTTTGGCGAACTCGGGTTTGCCAATAAAACCTTCGATGCTAATGAGGGTTGTATCGGCATTAACCGGGATCAGGTTCTGATTAAAGTTTTTTCCAAAAATATGAATGATACGCTGCCTCCGGTTGGTTTTTGGGAGGCTGAAGATCTGGGAATTGTTATGGATAAGAGCAAATTCCACGGAAGGGTGGGCAAGGGCAATGTGGTTGAATTCATTGATAATATGGCGCAGTTCGGTAGAGTTGGATTTCAGAAACCTTCTCCGGGCCGGAACATTAAAGAAAAGATTTTTTACGCTGATGCTGCAGCCTTCCTGACAGGATACGGGTTCATTACTTAGGATCTCTGAACCGGAAATTTTTATTTGTGTACCCAGTTCACTTTCTTTTTCACGGGTTTTCAGACCTACCTCAGCAATGGCAGCGATGGAAGCTAGGGCTTCCCCCCGAAAACCCTTGGTCCTGATGGAAAAAAGATCATTTGCATCCACGATCTTTGAGGTTGCGTGCCTTTCCCAGCAAAGACGTGCATCGGTTTCAGACATTCCTCTCCCATTGTCGATTACCTGAATGAGGGTTTTTCCGGCATCTTTTATATTCACTGTAATGACGTCGGCGCCTGCATCCACGGAATTTTCAACCAGCTCCTTAACCACGGAGGCCGGTCGTTGTATTACTTCACCTGCAGCAATCTGATTGGCAACCGAGTCGGGTAACAGATGTATAATGCTGTTCATATTTATCGGTAAAGTAGCATGTAGGCCAAAAAGAAGAGAAAGGTCATGATCAGGATCAGTCTAAGATTACTGTTCCTGCGGGATCTTTTTTGAGCCTGAAAATAGTGCCGCATTGTACCTCTTCTTAAGGATGGGGTATAGGTCTCACCTTCCTTTTTTATTCCCAGTTCCCTTTCAATCTCCAGGTTTCTTTTTTCCCTTTCCTCTTTTGCCGGGTCATAATAGATTGGTTGATAATTGAACTGCCTGTGCTTGGGTAATTTAAAAAATCTTGGTACATTCATCTCTTACACGTTTATTCCCCAAAGTTAATAGATAATAACCACAATTTATGTAAATCAGTAACATTGGACCTGTTCTGTTTGTTGATCAAAGATCCTCAATTTTCGAGCCACATTTCCGGCAGAATACAGCATCCGTTTCATGAAATTCAAGCCCGCAGCCGGAACAGATTTTATTTTTTCCGCCCGTACGGTACTTCCGGGTAAGTTCTGCCGTTACGATACCGGTTGGAACAGCAATGATGGCGTAACCCAGGATCATAACTACTCCGGAAATGAATTTTCCCAGGGGGGTCAAGGGGGTTATATCCCCGTATCCTACGGTTGTGAGAGTTACAATGGCCCAGTAAATGCCGGAAGGAATACTGTTGAATCCCGAACCTTCCCCTTCCACCAGGTACATGAGGGTTCCAATAATGATAATGATCATCATAATGGCAAAGATAAATACACTGATTTTTATTCTGCTCGCTTTCAGGGCTTCTACGATAATCCTGCTTTCATCCAGGTAACGGCTGAGCTTCAGTATCCTGAAAACCCTCAACAGCCGAAGTCCTCTAATAACCATCAGTCCTTGTGCACCGGTAAAGAAAAGAGAAATATACGTAGGGATGATGGCGAGAAAGTCGATTATTCCGTAAAAGCTGAAAATATAACGTGAGGATTTTTGCAAGACCATTATTCGTATACAATACTCAAGTGTAAATATGCCGGTAATGATCCATTCCAATATTTTCAAGGTTCTTAGATATTTACTGTTAATGCTCGGAATGGTTTCCAGGATCACCAGGGTCACACTTAAAATGATCACCACCAGCAAAAGAATATCAAATGCTTTTCCAGCAGGTGAATTAGCCTTGAAGATAATGCTGTAGAGTTTCCTTTTGGAAAAAACCCGATTCATTTTTCTATTTTCCTTTCAGAATTAAATAAAAATAAGGAATTTTGGACTTTCAAACCAAATATCCGTATTGCGGACAATCCCATGAGCTTAGTCAAAGAAAGCCTGAATGAAGCATTTGACCTGCTGAAAAAATTCATTTCAGAAGAGGAAAACATCCGGAATATTGAAAATGCAGGGGCTATCTTTGCGGATGTGATCCGGAACGGAAATAAAATTATTTCCTTCGGAAACGGCGGATCTATGAGTGATGCCATGCACTTTGCGGAAGAAATGACCGGAAGGTTCAGGAATGATCGTCCGGGTCTGCCCGCCATAGCAATATCGGATGCGAGCCATATTACCTGTGCTGCCAATGATTACGGTTTCGAATCCATTTTTTCACGATTTATTGAAGCCCTGGGAAATCCGGGGGATGCGGTACTGGCCATTTCCACCAGCGGCAACTCTGCCAATGTGATCAATGCGGTGAAACTTGCCCGGGCAAGGGAAATGAGAGTGGTAGCTCTTACGGGAAAGGACGGGGGATTGCTGGCTGAACTTGCAGACCAGGAGATCCGGGTCGGTCATCATGGCTTTTCAGACCGGATACAGGAAATTCACATCAAAATTATCCATATTCTTATTGAGTTTGTTGAGAAGGATCTTTTCTGATCCCCGGGTATACCTGATCATGGTAATCCAGTTTTTTTCAAAAGTACCGGAGGAGTAAACCCGATTAAATCCTGAATAATATTTTTCGAAATTTGCCATGAATATTTCGAAGATTATTAGCTTTACTGGTGAAATTCTTTTCTTATAATCACAGCAAATGAAGCGATCCATACTTATATTCTCACTATTCGTCCTGGTTTTCGGGTTTGCATGTGATATTCTTTACGACTGTGAAAATGAAAGGAAAGTTCATTTTGAGGTAGGGTTTTACACTTTGAGAAACGGAGTAGTCAGGGACAGCATCTTGGATTCTTTGAATGTATATGGAGTGGGTAGGGAAGATAGCCTGATTATTGATGGAAGACGAAATGTACAGTCTATGGTGATCCCTCTGGATCCTGGAAGTGACACCAGCAGATTTGTGGTTATTCTGAACGAAACACAGGCCGAATTTTCGGTTATATACGAAAGGATCCCTGAGTTTATTTCCGATGAGTGCGGACTGGCGATGAAGTATAGGATACTCAAAGCGGAATTACCGCAGGTAGTCTCTGATTCCCTTGAAATCACAGAAGAAGAGGTCAATGAAATTGAAACGGAACATATACGCATTTTTCTTTAGCTTATTCCTCCTTCCGGGCTTGCCCCGGTCCCTTTCGGCGCAGGAAGGGTCACCCGTGGGAATACGTTTCGGATATGACATTTCCAATCTGGCCCTGTATTATTTTGAACCTGAAAGGGTTAATTTTGAGTTTTCTGCAGATATCCGAATAAGGGATGATTATTATCCGGTTATTGAGGGAGGATGGACCTCCTATGGTCCCTCGGCAAACCGGATAGATTATACATCCAGGGGGTTTTACCTGCGAGGCGGACTGGATTATAACATTCTGAATACCGGGATCTATAGTGTAAATGATATGATGTACCTGGGATTGCGGTATTCGGTGGCACTCTATGATACCGAGATTGGCAGTTTCAGTATTCCTCATGGATACTGGGGGGAATATGCAGATTCTTATGGTAAGTCTGCAGTAAATACGCATTGGCTGGAGGCTGTGGCAGGGTTGAGGGTGGAATTGTTCAGCAATTTTTTTATAGGATTCAGCCTGAGAGGCAGGCTCAGAATCTATACTTCCGATTATTTCAATATAGCTCCTCTTTATACCCCCGGATTTGGTAAAGGGAAAACTCCTACGGCATTTGGATTCAATTATTCGCTTTACTATCTGATCGGAGGTAAGGGTAAATAAAAAAAGGGAACCTGTCAGGATCCCTTTTCAGTTAATCAGTTATATTTTACAGAACCGCGGTTGCAACCGTTAAACCGGTCATTACCACAGAAACCATGGTCATAAGTTTGATAAGAATGTTGAGGGAAGGGCCTGAGGTATCCTTGAAAGGATCCCCTACGGTATCTCCAACCACGCTAGCCTTATGGGCTTCACTTCCTTTTCCGCCGTAGTTTCCTTTTTCAATGTATTTCTTGGCATTATCCCATGCTCCACCTGCATTGTTGAGCATTACCGCCAGGGTGAATCCGGTGGTTAGTCCGCCTGCAAGCAGTCCGACAACACCTGCAACACCCAGGATGACCCCGATGAGAATGGGAACAACGATGGCAATTATGGAGGGCACCACCATTTCTTTTTGTGCACCCTTGGTTGAAATTTCCACGCATTTTGCATATTCCGGAGTTTGTTCTCCTTTCATGATGCCGGGCATTTCCCTGAATTGTCTTCTAACCTCGTCAACCATGGCACCTGCAGCGCGGCCCACAGCTTTCATGGTCATGGCGCAGAATACAAAGGCCATCATAGATCCCATGAAGATCCCACCCAAAAGCATTGGATTGAAAATGGAGAGGTTATACGCATCTACGAAATCCTGAATATGTGCACCGGCTACGGCTACTGCCTTCTGGCCTTCGGCAACCATAGGAGCTTCGGCACCGGTATAGAAGATAACATCACCCACTTGCTTGATGCCTTCCCCGGCAGTATCGGCAATCTTCCCTATCCAAAGTTTTACTTCTTCCATATAGGCTGCCAATAAGGCCATGGCGGTAAGAGCTGCAGAACCAATGGCAAATCCTTTACCCGTAGCTGCGGTAGTATTACCCAGCATGTCGAGTGCATCGGTTCTTTCTCTGACTTCGGGAGGAAGTTCAGACATTTCCGCATTTCCACCTGCGTTGTCTGCAATAGGTCCAAAGGCATCGGTAGCAAGAGTAATACCCAGGGTTGAAAGCATACCCACGGCCGCGAATCCGATTCCGTAAACTCCGCTGGCAAAATTGGTGAAACCGCCAGCCGACCAGAATGCGACGATAATACCCAGGGTGATGGTTACCACAGGGATCCAGGTTGAGAACATACCGACGGCCATACCGTCAATAATGGTTGTTGCAGGACCCTGTTGTGCCTGACCTGCAATTCCTTTGGTGGGTTTGTATTCATCTGAAGTAAAATATTCGGTAGCCTGGCCAATCACAACTCCGGCAACCAACCCGGCAACCACAGATCCAAATACTCCCCAGGAAATCCAATCGATATAAGCCATGACTGCCATGGCACCGAGGATAAGTACAGAACTACCCCCGGTTCCAAGAAGGAGGGCATTCAGAAGGTTTTTCTGTGTGGCGGATTCTTTGGCACGAACCATGAAAATTCCAAGGATGGAAAAGATAATTCCGATACCTGCGATCATCATTGGAGCAACTATTTTGGTGATCTGTTCCTCTCCGGCAAGTCCGGGAAGAGCAGCTCCCAGGGCTGCGGTAGCTAAAATGGAACCGGCATAGGATTCATAAAGATCGGCACCCATACCTGCCACATCGCCCACATTATCTCCCACGTTATCGGCAATTGTGGCCGGATTTCTCGGATCGTCTTCGGGGATTCCTGCTTCAACCTTACCTACGAGATCTGCTCCGACATCGGCAGCTTTGGTGTAGATACCTCCTCCAACACGGGCAAAGAGAGCCTGGGTAGACGCTCCCATACCGAAGGTAAGCATGGTGGCTGTAATCTCAACCATTTTTTCATGCTGAGTGGTGCCCTCATGAACGAAATCGAGTCCGAGGAAAGACAGTCCGTTCACCATATGATCGGGAGTATAAACCAGCTTGGTTAGGATAATATACCACAAGGAAATGTCAAGAAGAGCAAATCCAACCACAACCAGCCCCATTACCGCACCACTTCTGAAGGCAATCTGAAGTCCTTTGTTGAGTGACTGAGAAGCACCGTGAGCGGTACGTGCGCTGGCATAGGTAGCCGTTCTCATCCCAAGGTAACCGCACAAACCTGAAAAGAAACCACCGGTCAGAAAGGCGATTGGAACAAAAGGGTTCTGAATTTTAAAATAAGCCAGGATGGTAAGCAGAATCAGAAGAACAAGGAAAACGATGGCCACAACCCGGTATTGGCGGTTAAGGTAAGCCATTGCTCCTTCGCGGACATACCTGGCAATTTCAATCATTCTGTCATTTCCTTCTGAATTCCTCATCAATGCTTTGAAGAAGATCCAGGCAAAAATAAGTGCAAGAACAGAGGCAAACGGGATGAACCAGAATGAACTGGTCGTCGCATTTACGGTGTTTACCTGCATTACATTAAGAGCTTCCATGAGTTTTACTTTTAAGTTAAATAGATAAGTTTAGCAATTACTATTGTATTGTGTCGGGAAATATCTGATTTCATGGTAGAAAGATGCACAGGGTCGTAGTTTTTAAAGCCGTAAAGATATATAAAAAACTTTGGGATAATCAAGGTAGGGGCTCAAGTTTTCATCAAATCGAACTATCAAAAAATATAGATATTTCCGGTTATCAGAACAAGGTTGATAAGATCTGGAAAGGCTTTTATAAAAAGGATAGGAAAACGGAAATTTCGAAATGGGTTATTTGCCGTAATACGCATCAGGACTCTTACGGCTTTGTAGAATGATCTCTCTCTGAATAAAACCCGGATCAGAGATGGAAGTGAAGAAGGAATCAAGATATTGTCTGCAGTTCTTTTTGTTTTTCTCATCAAGAGGAGATTCCGTGATCAGGGTATAGAAAGCCTCCTGATTGGATCGCAGCTCATTGATTACCTTTAAAAATAATCCGTTGGATCTTTCATAGCCGCGGTATAGTCTTTCTTCCACCGATTTAATATTTAGAATATCCGAAGGTTTTGCATAAGGTGGATTTACGAATCCGGTCCAGTCAAAATCGTAAGGAACCGGAATCGGATTATCCTCCGGGGTTTCATAAAGGAGTTTGATATTATGTCTTTGTTTTATGCTCCAGTCGGTATTTCCGACCATGAATTGAAACATGGACATAAGGGTTTCGTGATATTCATCGGTGTATTCCTGTGGGATGCTGTTCGCCTTTACATGAGTATGACTGGTTCTTTCTGCCACATCACGTGTATCTTCGATGAAAAAGGCATAGCGTTCCAGGGGTTGCTTCCATCCTTTAGCATCCACATAATTGATCCTGGCGAGCCTTACCCTAAAACTATTATCGGTCATCCGGTTATACATTTTGTAAACCAGATATTCCTTGATCACATGCTGATCGAAATCTGAGGGAAAGTTCCTGCAATGGGTAACCAGTTTTAACTTATTTTGATTCTCAAACAGGGTGTTTTCCACCTGGTCTTTATCAAAATTCACTCTCAAAGGAGGAAATCCGCAATTTCCCGATTTTTTCCGGAAGTCTCCACGGGTTTGGATCTTCACCTGAAAATCTGAAGGTTCTCCATTTTTATCGATCACGGAAAGCAAAGCTTCATGCTCCTCAGGTTCTTTTCCATTATCCCTTAGAACCAATTTTAAATCTGTACAATACAATATGATGTTAAGTATTTCATCGCTTTGAAAAAGAGGAAATTCCTTTTCAGGAATGAGATCTTCTTTCGGGGACAGAGAATCACTGTTTGCGAATAGGGGGTACACGGTCAGGGCAAGTATGCATAAAAGGATGTGTTTTGGGATTTTCATCTTTTATCCTCCGGGTTGTCTGCTCCTTTGAGAATGCTTCCAAAAAAATGCCACTATGTTTTATTTACTGATAATGAGTGGGATATTTTATAGAATGCAATTTGAAACTGAACGATTTCGTACAGGTCTGTTACAAATCCGTACATTTGGGGATGTCCTTTTTCAGATCCAGGATCTTCCGGCTGCCATCCTGGTAGATAAGGTAATATTGGTTATTTGAGATCAGAAGGGCTTTTTCAATATTTTCCCTGCTTCGCATGGGAACATCCACACAAATTAAACGGTTACCGAATTGGAAACGGAAGTGGTCCCCTTCGGTATGGGCAAAAATAATCCTTTGCGCGTCAAACATTTGCAGGGTTTGATCTACTTCAGCCCTGGTGATTCCCGGAAATTCGGGAGTATTAAAAAGGTAACCCCGGTACCAGAACGGACTTTCCGGCCCGAAGATCAGTTTTTCACGAGATTCAGGGGTTAGCGTGTCCTGACCGGAGAGGAAGAGACGGATTTTTTCGTTGATAAGGGGCAATGGCATTTCAAGATTCAAGACGGAAGGGGAAATTCCTCCATGAACAAAAATCAGATCGTTGATTTTCACTATTGTATTCTGGTTTCGCAGAAATCTACCCAATTCGGTTTCTATGGAAAAGAATTCGAAGTAGTTCTTTTGGGTTTTTTGAGATAGGATAAAATACTTATCGCTGATATACCGGTGATCCCCGGTAATGGTCATAATTTCATGGTTTCCTAACAGGAAATGGACCTTACCGCCTGCATCCGATGCTTGTCTGCTGAGATCCTGGATTAGCCACAAAGATTCGGTTACCCCGTCGCCTCTGTCAAGCAGATCTCCGAGAAGAACCAGGTGACCCTTCTCAAAGGTCCACCGGGCTGCACCATCCATCACGGCATTGTTGATCAGAAGTTCTTTAAATTCCATGTAGCTACCATGAATATCGCCGATAACAAGGATTTCATCGATCCCGTTGAAGGTTGATTCAGGAGCCTCATAGCTTCCCGGGACCCTGTACTGCGCGGTATCGAAAAATGGGTTTTGAAGAATATGGGCTTCATTTTTTAACCTGAAGGTATGAATTTTTTGGTGCAGGACATAGTTTTTGGGGTCAAAACGGTAAAATGAGGCCTTAAATTTTTCCGGGTTGATCCAAAAAACGTGAGGCCCGTCGTAAAAGGCGTCGGATTTAAGTTTGCCTAGAGCCACAAGTTTCGCTCTCAAAATATAGGCAGTTTCTGCATGATGATTTAATCTGGCGAAGTGGAGTGCATCCTGTCGGTTATCATTTTTTAATTCAGCGCTTGCTCCGGCCGACAGAAGGAGTCTTACGATATCGGTGTGGCCGTTTCCGGCGGCATAGATCAGAGCAGTGTTCCCTCCCGAGTTTTTAATATTTACATTGGCATCGTTCAACAGCAGTAATTCGGTGACGGATTTATTACCCTGGATAACTGCATACATCAGGGGAGTGAAATTGGAGCTGAACTGGTCGGGATCGGCTCCTTTTTTAAGAAGGTATTTAATTCCTTCGGGCTTGTTGAGTAAAACGGCCATGGACAGAGGAGTAACTTGTTTTTTCCCGTAATAGCCGTTTACCGGATTTGCACGAACAAAAGTTTTCAGGCTATCCAGGTTGTTGTTAACCAGCGCACTTTCCAGAAAACTGTACTGGGCACCTAATCCCTGGAAAGCAGCCACAACTGTAAACCATACGATAACAATCCTTTTTGTCATATTTCCTCCGAACCGATGGATAATACAATTATCCTGCCAAGTTACGGAAAAGCATTTCCTGCCCAGCTCTCCCGGTCGAGATTTCTATAATTTACCGCCTCGGCAATATGTTGGGCTCCAATCTCCCTGCTTTCATCCAGATCGGCAATGGTTCGGGATACCTTAAGAATACGATCATACGCCCGTGCTGAAAAACCCAGCCTCTCCATGGCGTTTTTCAGAATGGCTGCTGAGGGCTCATCGAGTCGGCAGTAAGTTCGGATCATCCTGGAATTCATTTGTGAATTGCTATGGATGCCTTTTTCGCCTCTGTACCTCTGATTCTGAATTTCCCTTGCTTTCATAACCCTCTCCCTGATGGACTCACTGTTTTCTGCTTCCCTTAGCCGGTTTAGGTCGCGGAAAGGAACAGGAATGATCTCGATATGGATATCAATCCGGTCCATTAACGGACCCGAGATCCTGTTGAGGTATTTTTTCACCAGGCCCGGACCGCATTGGCAGGTTTTCTCGGGATGGTTGTAATATCCGCACGGACAGGGATTCATGCTGGAGACCATCATGAAACTGCTGGGATATTCGATGGTGAATTTGGCACGGGAAATACTGATAACCCTATCTTCCAGGGGTTGTCTGAGGACCTCAAGGACATTTCGCTTAAATTCAGGGAGTTCATCAAGAAATAATACCCCGTTATGTGCCAGGGAAATTTCACCGGGTTGAGGATAATTCCCCCCACCCACAAGGGCCACATCCGATATGGTGTGGTGGGGACTGCGGAAGGGTCTTCGAGTCATAAGGGAGTTCTCCCTACCCAGTTTTCCTGCTACTGAATGTATTTTGGTAGTTTCCAATGCCTCAGTGATAGTCAGAGGGGGCAATATGGTCGGGATTCTCTTTGCCAGCATGGTTTTCCCTGCACCGGGCGGGCCGATCATGAGTAAATTATGAGAGCCTGCCGCGGCAATCTCCAGAGCACGTTTTACGTTTTCCTGCCCCTTTACCTCTAAAAAGTCATTGTCGAAGGATGCAGCTTTTTCATAAAACTCTTTCCCTGGATCTACCTTTACAGGACTCAGTTCCAGCCCTCCGTTCAGAAATCCGATCACCTCCAGAAGGTTATCCACGGCGATCACCTCCAGTCCTTCAACCACAGCGGCTTCCAATGCATTGTCCGCAGGCAGGATAAATCCCCTGAACCTGTCTGCTTTTGCCTTCAGAGCCATCGGCAATACCCCCTTGATTTTCTGAAGGCTGCCATCGAGTGACAATTCACCCATCAGTACATAATCACTGAGGTGTTGACTGCTAATCTGGCCTGAGGCTGCAAGCACACCCACAGCCAGCGGCAAATCGTAAGCCGAACCCTCCTTCCGGATATCTGCAGGCGCCAGATTTACTACGATCCGCTTGCCCGGCCAGGAAAAACCAATGGTACGAATGGCAGATTCGATTCTTTGCTGACTTTCCTTTACTGCATTATCAGCAAGACCCACAATAAAAAATTTTACTCCCTGAGTGATGTTGACCTCAACGGTAATCGAAGTCGCATCAATCCCATAGACAGAACTGCCATTTGTTTTTACCAGCATAATTTTTGAGCTTATTCATTGTTTTATCCCTTAATGGAAAAAAGGGGGAAATCTCTGCCAGGGGAGAAGGGGGATTTTGGGTGGAATGGGGATCCAGGGATTTGGGGATTTGGGGATTTTTCCTAACTTGAATGTCAAATTACTAAATCATGCCTGCCAAACAAACTCAACCCAGCCACTACCCGGTCGAGGGAATGGAATCTATGTACAACCTGCTTCGTTTTGGAGCATGCAGGACTTTTCTGATTACTCAGGGAATTATCTGCTGGATCTCCGAAGATGTTCCGGATCTTTTGGAAACAAAAGGGAAGTACATTGAAGAAAAAAAGTTTGAAAGCTTCCTGGTTTCAAATGACAGGAAAAAATTCAGGGATTTTAGTGAAGAGCTTCTTAAGAAAGGAAAACAGCGTATGAGCATTACGCTTAGGACCGGGGTTCAGTTTGGAAAAAGAATAGTACAGGCAGAGGCCATTTGTCTCAACAGTAAGGAAAAAAGCATTCTGCTGAAAGTAGGAAATTTAGCAGAACCTTCTGCCCTGAAGAGGGATCCGCTTATGAACCCCGCATTGCTAAAAAGTGTCTATGAAGGGATCGATTCTGCACTCTTTCTATTGGAATATACTCCCGGGGGTGAGTTTATTTTTCTTGGTCTCAATCCTGCCCATGAAAGAGTTTCAGGAATGAAAAGCATCGAGGTTGAGGGAAAAACGCCTATGGAGCTCTATCCGTTATTACCTCTGGATGCATGCAAAGCGGTTCAGGCAAATTATCAAAAATGTGTGGATGCAGGAGAATCAATCCAGTATGAAGAAATGATCCCCATGAAAGGAAAGAACATTTGGTGGCTCACCAGACTTACTCCCTTAAGAGACTCAAATGGAAGAATATACAGAATTGCCGGATCCACGACAGACATCACAGAACAAAAAGCCAGTCAGAAATTATTATCCTTCAAGAATGAGGAAATATTGTCTCAAAAGGAAGAAATACTGGCCCAAAAGGAAGAAATTGAGAAACTCTACAAAAGAGAAGCCCGGTCTTCCAGGCTTTTAGACAGTAAATTAAAGGAAAAGACAGCTGACCTGATGGAAAGAATTAAGGAGCTCAGATGTCTTTTCGAAATTGACCAGTATAGCATTGAGGAAAATTTTAGGGAAAAAAGGTTTCTTCTAAAGTCGGGCCTGAGTATTAAAAATGGGCTTCTTCATCCTGATAAAACCGAAGTTAAAATTGAAGTGGGAGAATTGTCGATTACAACCAAAATGTCGATCGATTCTGAATGGGTGCTTACACAACCAATTAAATTTCATGATGTTAAGGGAAAAATTCAAATAAACTATACCGGAAAAAGTAGCAGCAATCCTTTTCTTCAAGAGGAAAAAGAAATGATAAAATCCATTGCGGTTAAGGTAGGAAGAGTAATTTCCACGAACCGGATGATGAAGGATCTACAGACTGCAAACCAAAATTACAGAGAATTAAACGATAATTATCAGAAGCAAAACCAGAGTCTGATCGAAATCAACGAGCAGATCAATGAAGAAATATCCAAGCGAAAGCAAAGGGAACATGAAATTGATTTATTAAACCGGCAGTTCTATACCATTTTGGATAACTTTCCTGAAGTGTTGTACGTTACCGATCCCGAAACCTATGAAGTCCTCTTTGTCAACAAATCATTCAGAGAACTTCTGGGGCAGGATCCGATAGGGAAAAAGTGTTATGAGGAATTTCAGGGGTTTAAAAACCCCTGTCCTTTTTGCACGAATGAGATCATTCTGAAAAAGGAACATGACAGTTATACCTGGGAACATCACAACCCATTGATAAACAAGCATTTTATTATAACCGACCAACTTATCAAATGGCCAGACGGGCGGGATGTCAGGTTTGAGTTTGCCATGGATATTTCCCAACTCCGGGAAGCAGAATACAAATACTCAAGGGTTTTAAAAACTTCCATAGACGGATTCTGGATCACGGATATTCACGGAGTAATACAGGAAGTAAACGAAGCCTATGCCAAAATGATAGGAATTCCAGTGGACAGACTGAAAGGGATGAAGATTGCGAACATTGAGGTTGATCAGGATGAGGAGATGATAAGGAAGCGAATAGAAACCTTAAAGAAAAATGGTTTCTTACGTTTTGAAACCCGCCACAAAAAAGCAGACGGGAGTATTATGGATGCAGAGATCAGCGCAACCTTCTCCAGAAAAGAGAATGGGGAAATAGTAGTTTTTATCAGGGACATAACCCAAAGGAAGGAGCAATCCCGAAAACTTCAGCATAAGAATCAGGAGTATTATTCTTTGTTGGAGGAATTCAAATCTCAGAATGAAGAGTTGAGAACCACCAATGAATCTCTGGAACAAATCCTTTCGGAAAAGGAATTAGTGGAGTCGGAGCTGAGAAATCAGATGGAATTCAATCAGAAGATATTTAACGATTCACCCATGGGACTGGGAGTTTATAACCAGAAGGGTCAGTGCCTGAGAACCAATCCAAAATCTGCTGAAATGATTGGAGCTACGGTTGATCAGGTTTTAAGTCAGAATTTCCTTCATATCAAATCATGGGAAATATCGGGATTAAAGGATGCCGCCCTTCAGGTGCTTCAAAATGGGGGAACCCAAAAAAAGGAAATTTCCACGGTTAGCAGTTTTAAGAAAGAAGTGCATATTGAATGTAGTTTTACCCGCTTTTATATGAATGAGGAACCTCATATATTGTTTATTTACAATGATATTTCCGATAAGAGGATGGCAGAGAAAGAGCTGCGGAAAAGCGAGAAGAAATATTCCAGTCTCTTTCAGTCCATGAATGAAGGGGTTGCCATCCATACCTTTGTGAGAAATAAAGCAGGTAAGATATGCGATTACCGGATTGTCGAGGTTAATCCCTCCTTCGAAAAAATCCTTGGGATAAAAAGGAATGAGGTCCTCAATAAAACTGCAACAGAAGCTTATTCAGTTCCGGTTGCACCCTATCTGGATATTTATTCACGGATAGAGGAAACTCATGAGGCTATTCAGTTCGAGGACTATTTCGCTCCGATGGACAAATATTTTTCCATTGGGGTATACTCGCCTGGGAAAGATCTGTTTGCTACTATTTTTACCGATATCACGGAAAAGAAGAAAGCCACCCTGGCAATGAAGGAGTTGAATCAGTTGCTGGAAGAAAAGATCAAATTGAGAACGCGTGAACTGGAAGAATCCAATGCCAAGCTCAGAAACCTTAATGCCGAGCTTGAAAGTTTCAGTTATTCTGTATCTCACGACCTCAGAACCCCGCTCAGGGCCATTGCCGGCTATTCCACCATTCTGAAAGAGGATTTCTATGAGGATCTGCCGGAGGAGGCAAAGGAGACCCTGGATACCATTATCCGAAACTCGGAAAAAATGGGTATACTCATTGATGAAATCCTCTCCTTTTCGAGGCTGAACCGGCAGGATGTTAATCTTAAAAGACTCAATATTGAAAGGATATTTAAGGATGTTTATCAGGATCTTAAATCCCCTGGACCTGAAAGGATCGTTGAATTCAATCTTGCCGAACTGCCTGTGGCATACGGCGATGAGATCATGGTAAGGCAGGTAGTTTCGAATTTACTATCCAACGCACTTAAGTATACTTCAAAAAATGAAAAGGCCTTAATTGATGTTTCCGGTGAAAGGAATGGTGATTTTGTGGAGTTTTGCGTGAAGGACAACGGGGTAGGTTTTAACAAGGATTATTACAATAAGCTTTTCGGGGTTTTCCAGCGCTTACATTCCGATCGTCAGTTTCCGGGTACCGGGGTCGGACTGGCTTTTGCCAAAAGAATTATTGAGAAGCATAACGGCAGAATCTGGGCCGATTCAAGTCCGGGGAAAGGTGCCGAATTTTATTTTAGTCTGCCGGCAAAAAAGGAATAGGAATTGCAAGCTCGTCAGTTTTCGAATTTTTTGAGGTGCATTTGCTCCCCATCAAACTCGCCGAAGGTAAAATTGACAAACCAGTCGCCAAGGTACACTACCCTGGCTTTCTCATTCAATTGCATTTCATAGGGAACATGCCTGTGACCATAAACGAAGAAGTCGATATCCGTATCCCTTAGTATCTTCTTCGAATGATTGATCAGGTGTTCCTTTTGTTCTCCAAGAAAGGGGGTATAATTTCCCTTGGAAAGGCGGCTTCTTTGGGACCATCGGTGAGCAAAAGCCGCTGATGCATTCGGGTGGATCCTGGCATATAGCCATTGAAGAATTTTACTGGTAAAGATGGATTTCAGAATTTTATAAGAGCGCTCTCCCTCACCCAGTCCATCCCCATGGGCAAGATAAAATCTTTTCCCCTGGATATCCCTGATAATAGGTTTCCGGAATACCTCTACCCCAATTTCGGAAGGAAGATAGTCAAAGACCCAGACATCGTGATTCCCCGTGAAAAAGTAAACAGGAATGCCTGCATCGGTAATCTCTGCTATTTTTCCCAGGAAACGAACAAAACCACGCGGAACCACTTTCTTATATTCGAACCAGTAATCGAAAATGTCCCCCAACAGGTAAAAGGCTCCGGCATCCTTTCTCTTCTCTTCCAGCCATCGGACCAGCAGTCTTTCCCGGTACCGGCTCTTTTCTACGGGGGGAAGTCCCAGATGAGCATCTGAAACGAAAAATATTTTTTTCCTTTTTCCGGATTCCTCCATTATTTTAAGATATTATCCAGCCATTTTTGAAGCTCTGCCCCATAGATGTCTCTTGCCAGAATTTCCCCATTGCCGTTAAGCAGGTAGGATGAAGGGAGACTTCTGACATTATATATTGCCGAAGCCTTGGAATTCGGGAAGCTTAATTCAGAAACATTGATCCAGTTGAGTTCATCGAATCGTATGGCATTAAGCCAGTCCCGTTTTTCACTGTCAAGCGATACCGCATAAACTTCAAATCCCTTGTTTTTATTCTTTTCATAGATAGACTTAAGCTGTGGATTAATGTTTCTTGAAGGCTCTGAAAAACTGGACCAGAAATAGAGATAAATAAGGTCTGCATTCACTTCGGATAATTTTATGGTGTCTCCTTCGGTATCGGGAATTTGCAGATCAGGGAGTCCGGTTTTTGCATCCTTCATTAATTTCCCCAGTTCCTGAAGATTATAGTATTCCCTTTCATTTGCCCGGGCATCTTCAACAAAGGATCGAACAAAAGGATTGTCGGGGTACCTGTTCGAAACCGAATCGGCTACAATTTTCATGTACTGTATGTCCCGGTTTTCACTCAGGACATACTGTCCTTCCGAAATCTCCTGATAAATTGCGTAGATGCTTGATATGGAGTTGAGATGTTCAATGATAAACTGGATGGTGAAGTCGCGCTGGTCCTGAATTATGGCTTTTCTTCTGGCGATATAATCGCTTGCCTGTTGTTGGGTGATGTTGGAAAAGGAACTGTAAACCGAATCCAGTTTACTCAGCTCTGAGCGTGTAAACTGAAGCTTGTCAACCAGTTGTCGGATGTTCTCTGATTCCTGAGACCCTTTCACGCTATAAGCCTGCCCAAATTTTTCCCCATTTATGGTAAGCTCAAGCTCATCCCCGGGAAAGGGAAGGAGGTTAATGATTTTCCCCTCTTCATTTCTGAGAAGATAGAGTCCGGCATGCCCGACCCTGAACCGAAACTGAAAACTCCCGTCTTTTTTCAGTTTTACAGAATCGAGGGTAAGGGTTTTGTTGATGTCCAGGTAATCCAGATAAATATACTCTCTTTCATGGTTGTTCACCGTGCCTTTGATCCGCGTGTTGGGCCGATCGGAGCAGGCATAAGAAATAAGCAGGAAAAAGATGCCCATTAAAATCTTTCCGGTCCTTTCAGGCTTAATAAATACTCCCGAATTGGTTTTCATGTAAGATATCGTTTGTTATTTATGTTGGTAACACCGAAAAATTTCCAGCCTAAGATAATCCCATTTCCTTTGAGTTAAAAATTTCAGGGTATTTTCTCATTTTTCGTTAAGGGCTTCGGGGCCGGATTTTTGCAATAACTGTTTTAAAATATTGTCCACCCTGGTGTTGAAAGCCAAAACCGGAGCCGAAACAGGGTATCGTTTAGACAGGATGGAATCTATCCTCAAGTAAATGCCGGGATCCTCCATAGGATCCAATACATAAAATCCGGGTCCGATCTGGTTTTGAAGGGCCAGAAGACTTAGTATGGAGGTATCGTTTTCAAGGACGAACCCGCGATAAAAGGTTCTGAGGTCTTCCAGATTTGCCTGGTAACCCCGGTTCGCTTTCAACCTTAGTTCCGGGTAGAAAGGACTTCCCAGGCTGTCTCTGACCATAGCCGAATAATACTCTGCAGTGTCCAGAAATTGATGTGTTTTTTGGGTGAGAAGGTTAAAGCTTCTTATGGTTTTATTTCCTGAAAGGATTGAATCAAAGAGTTTATCGTCTGAAAGGACAATGAGCAGACTGTCGCCGGAAATGACAGGAAAAATTAACCTGTCCCCTGATTGGTCAGATATGGCAAAGACAGTCGGATAGCTGAGGTTATATTGCTTTTGATATTCATTTTTACCGGTTGATTTTATGGAGTCTATTTTTGTAAAGCCTCCCACTTTGTACTCCTCAATATATAAAAACCCGGATAATTCCGGGGAGGTTTGCAAAAAGAGCCTGAGGGAGGAAGATTTTTCCTTATCCGTGGACTCACGATCGCAGGCAATGAGAAAAATTCCCTGAATTATCATTCCGATGATAGTAATCCTTAGGATTCCGGTTTTTGAGGTTTTGCTGGTCTGGAGTCTGTTTTTTGCCATCCGCTTGTGTCCGGTTCATTACGATCAGGATCAATTTAAAAAAAGAAAAGGGATCCATGGTTAATTGGTTTGCAAAAGTAATACTCGGATCGGGAATCACCCAATCATTTAAAATACGTTAGTAAAAAAAAATTCCATAAATTTTCGGTTTCCGATTGACAAAGCGGGGGTTCATTTGTTATGTAAAGTGCGGGGAGATAGCGGAAAAGCCACAAGGAGAAAGTCTTAGAAGAGTAAAAAAGATTGCAGATTATCATAATTAACCAAAAATTAAAGTTTAGTTTTAAATCACATTTGTTAAATACAGAGAATTGTATGACATTTGCACTCTATTCTACTACAAGGAATTACTTATCCCGGTTCGCAGTCATTCATTTAAATTTTATTAATTTTTAAGCTTGTTGATATGAGTTATCTACAGTTTGATAAAAATCAACTCATCAACCTTGAATACTCTCTTGGCAGAGAGATGCTAAGGTCGAACCGATCGGGTTCATTCGCATCTACCACCCTGGTTGGTTGTAACACCCGTAAATACCATGGGTTGCTGATCTGTCCTTGTCACAAGAAAAGTGAGGACCGTCATCTTCTACTTTCATCTCTTGATGTTACTGTGATTCAGCATGAGCAGGAATTTAACCTGGGGATCCATATGTATCAGGGAGACCTGTTTATTCCCAAGGGCCATAAGTACATTCGTGATTTTGAAGCGGAAACCACTGCGGTAACCACCTACCGGGTAGGAAATGTGATTCTGGAAAGAGAAAGCCTCCTGGTTGAAAACCAGGAACAGATCCTGATCAGATTTACTCTAATTGATTCGCAGGCACCAACCACTCTTCGTTTCCGGCCTTTTCTCGCATTCCGGAACATACACCGTTTAAGTAAGGCAAATCTTTATGCCAATACCAAATACCGTAACGTGGAGAATGGAATAGCCTCCAGGTTGTATGATGACTTTCCTTATCTCTACATGCAATTTTCCAAGGATAATGAATTTATTGCTGTTCCCGACTGGTATTATAATATTGAATATATTGAAGAGCAAAAGCGGGGTTATGATTACAAGGAAGACCTGTTTGTGCCCGGTTATTTTGAATTGAAAATGAGAAGCGGGGAAAGCGTTGTTTTTTCTGCTTCCACCCGGAAAGCAAATCCTGCTTCACTTAAACGCAGGTATACTTCTGAAAAAAGCCGGCGCCTGCCCAGGAACAGCTTCCTCAGTTGTTTAAAGAATTCTGCAGAGCAGTTTATTGTCAAAAATGAAAGAGGGGTTGAGATCATTGCCGGTTTTCCCTGGTTCGGAACCTGGGGTAGAGATACCTTCATTTCCCTTCCGGGATTGACGCTTTCAACCGGTAATCCGGATATTGCCAGGAAGGTTATCAAAACCATGATCAAAAGTCTGAAGAATGGATTGTTTCCGAATACCGGTGATTCCAGAAATCCCGCCTATAATTCGGTTGATGCTCCCCTTTGGTTTATCTGGAGTCTTCAGGAACTCGAAAAATATGAAAACACCGATGTCTGGAAGGAGTTCGGTAAAGCGGTTAAATCTGTCCTCCAGAGTTTTCGCGAGGGCACCCTTTTCAATATTGGAATGCGGGAAAACGGGCTTATTTATGCAGGCAAGGAAGGTAAGGCTCTTACCTGGATGGATGCCCTTACCCGTGATGGTGCTGTTACACCAAGGATTGGTCTGCCGGTTGAGATCAATGCCTTATGGTACAATGCCGTGGTTCAGAGTTTGAAATGGGCTGAAATGGATGGAGATCAAAAGTTTGTCAATTCATGGAAAGACTTTCCTGAAAAGATCAGGGAAGCCTTTCTCGGACATTTCTGGATTGAGGATGAAGGATACCTTGCAGATTATATTTCGGATGAAGGACCTAACAAAGACGTCAGACCCAACATGATCATCGCAGCCTCACTGGACCATTCCATGCTAAGTCAGGAAATGAAAAACTCCATCCTTGAGATTGTAAGATCGGAACTTCTTACCCCCAGAGGGCTTCGAACCCTTTCTCCGAAAAACCCCGCATACCAGGGCGTTTATGAGGGAGATCAGGATACCCGTGACAAACAATACCACCAGGGTACAGTCTGGCCATGGTTACTCGAGCATTATGCGAAGGCGTTTCTGGATGTTCATAAGAATGCAGGGATCTCACACGTAAAATCTATACTCATGGGTTTTGAGCAGAATATGACCGAGTACGGGGTAAGTACGATTGCAGAGATTTACGACGGAGATCCTCCCCACCGACCCAAAGGAGCAATATCCCAGGCCTGGAGTGTTGCAGCCCTCCTCAGGATCAATGAGATGCTTGAAAATATTAATGCCAGCAACAAATAATCATCCTTTAAAACGGTTCTTTATGAGAGTTTTAATGTTTGGTTGGGAATTTCCTCCACATATCTCAGGAGGACTGGGTACGGCTTCCTATGGCCTCACCAAAGGAATGTCAAAAATACCTGACCTTAGCATTCGATTTGTAGTTCCTAGAGCTTTTGGAGATGAGGACCAGAGCCGGTTTGAGATTCTTGGAGCAAACAATGTCGAAGTAAGCAGACGTTTAATCAATTATGAAGGTTTTCTGAGGGAAATTGAGTACCTCGAAGTGAATTCCTCCCTGGTTCCTTATACCGATCCTGAGGAATACGACGAAGCAGTGAGAAGTGCAAGTGTTGAAGGAAAAACCTATATACAGACTCGTTTCCGGGGAAAACTGAATTTTAGCGGGGGTTATGGCAAGGACCTCTTCCAGGAGATCGCCAACTATGCTATAGTGGCCTCCTCTTTAGGTGAAGCAGGGGATTTCGATGTGATCCATTCTCATGACTGGCTAACTTTTCCGACAGGGATTGCAGCCAAAAAAGTATCGGGCAAACCCCTGGTGATCCATGTGCATGCTACAGATTTCGACCGTAGCGGTGGTAATGTTAATCCCGGGGTCTACGAAATTGAAAAGAAAGGAATGGAGCAGGCCGATTGCATAGTAGCCGTATCAAACCTCACACGTAACACCATTATTCATAATTATGGAATCGATCCGGCCAAAGTTATCACGGTCCATAACGCAGTAGAGCCCACCGAGGGACTGGAAAAACTGGATTTTAAGAAATCCCTCAACGATAAGATCGTTACTTTCCTTGGAAGGGTCACCCTTCAGAAAGGGCCTGAATACTTTATCGAGGCAGCTTATAAGGTATTACAGAAAATGGACAATGTTCGTTTTGTAATGGCTGGTTCGGGCGAACTTCTGGACCGGATGGTGGCACATGCAGCTTCACTCCGGATAGCCGACCGATTTCACTTTACCGGTTTCCTTAAAGGAGATGACGTTTACCGAATGTTCTCCATCAGCGATGTCTATGTTATGCCCTCTGTATCAGAACCCTTTGGAATTTCCCCCCTGGAAGCCATGCAGTCTAACGTACCTGTAATTATTTCACATCAATCGGGGGTTTCGGAGGTTCTTACCTATGCATTGAAAACCGATTTCTGGGATATCGATGCCATGGCCGATGCCATCTACGGTCTCCTTAACTATAGCGCCCTTTCAGACATGTTTAAAAAATATGGCAAGGAAGAGGTGGTAAATATGAAGTGGGAAAATGCCGCTTTAAAAGTATACGATATTTATAAATCCGTAATTCATTAAGTTTCAGAATATGAGAACAATATGCTTGTACTTCCAGGTTCACCAACCCTTTCGGTTCAGGAAATACCGTTTTTTTGACATTGGAAATGATCATTATTACTATGATGATTATCTGAACGAAAGTATTCTGAATAAAGTGGCACGTAACTCCTATCTGCCTGCCAATGAAATCCTGCTTTCTCTTATCCGGAAATATGGCGAGCGTTTTAAGGTGAGTTTTTCCATCTCAGGTATTGCCATTGATCAGATGGAACTTTATTTTCCGGAAGTTCTGGAGTCATTTCGAAAACTTGCCGAAACCGCGCAGGTTGAATTCCTCTCGGAAACCTATGCACATTCACTTGTGGCCCTGAAAAGTAAGGAGGAGTTTTTCAGGCAGGTGGAAGAACACCGGAACCGTATACAGGAAGTTTTTAAGGTAGAGCCCAGGATATTCCGAAATACAGAGCTGATCTATTCCGACGAGATTGGTACTATGGTTGCGGAAATGGGATTTCCCGGAATGCTTACCGAAGGAGCCAAACACATCATGGGCTGGAAATCTCCCAATTTCCTCTATGCCAACGCCATCAATCCCCGTTTAAAGATTTTGTTGAAGAATTTTAAGCTCAGCGATGATATCGCATTTCGTTTTTCCGATAAAAGCTGGAACGAGTATCCCCTTACCGCCGAAAAGTATGTTTCATGGCTCAATGACATTGGAAAGAACGATGAAACGGTAAATTTATTTATGGATTATGAGACCTTTGGTGAACACCAGTGGAAGGACACTGGAATATTCGATTTTTTAAAAGCCTTTCCGGAGTTTGTATTAAAGAAAAGCAATTTTACCTTCAGTACACCCTCCGAGATTATTCAGCAACTGCAACCCGTCGGTGCCATCAATGTGCCCTATCCCATATCCTGGGCCGATGAGGAAAGGGATCTGACCGCATGGCTTGGCAACCCACTTCAGGAGCAGGCCTTTAACAAACTGTACAGCCTTCTGGATAAAGTGCAACAGGTTGGTGACCCGATTTTAACAAAGGATTTTCGGTATATGCAGGTTAGCGACCACTTCTATTATATGGCAACCAAGTTTTTTTCGGATGGGGATGTTCATTCGTATTTTAATCCCTATGATTCTCCCTATGAAGCCTTTATAAATTACATGAATATCCTTACCGATTTTGAGATCAGATTAAACTCCCTGCTTACAAGTAATGTGGATGAAGAGGTAAGCCGTCTCAGCAAGATCATTGCTGAAAAAGACGAAATGATCAAAAAATATGAAAAACAGGTGATGGGATTTTCCGAAGCCAAAAAGGAAAAACCGGTTAAACAGGCAAGTCGTATTGAAAAGGGAACCGGGAAAAAGAAGCCTGCCTCAGGGAAGGACCCTTCAGCAAAGAAATAAGTAAAAAAAGTGAAAATTTAAATTATTGATAACTAATTATTTTGAAGAAACTATGAGTGAGGTAAAATTAAGGCCGGATTATATATTTGAGGTGAGTTGGGAAATATGCAACAAGGTTGGGGGGATCCATACCGTTATCTCTACCAAATCCATCACCCTTGAAAAGGAATACGGAGATAAGTACATACTTATCGGACCTGATGTGTGGAGAGACAGTACGGAACACCCGGAGTTTGAGGAGGATCCCAGGTTGCTTTCCGGATGGAAGAACAAAGCACTTTCGGAAGGATTGAGAGTGAGAGTGGGCCGCTGGAAAATTGCAGGCCGTCCATTGGTTTTTCTGGTTGACTTTACTACCTTTTTTAACAAGAAGGATGATATTTTCAGCCGGTTTTGGGAACAGTATAAGCTGGACTCCATAACCGGGCAATGGGATTATATAGAACCTTCCCTCTTCGGGTATGCTTCAGCCCGGATCATTGAAAGCTATGTCAAATACCACCTCACTTCTCACGACAGGGTAGTAGCCCAGTTTCATGAATGGATGACCGGTGCAGGATTACTTTACCTTAAAAAGAGTCTGCCACAGGTCGGATCCCTATTTACCACTCATGCAACGGTAATTGGACGTTCCATAGCAGGTAACGGGCAACCCCTTTATTCCAAAATGAAGGAATATAGCGGAGATGCCAAAGCGACTGAATTCAGCGTCGTTTCCAAGCAATCCATGGAAAAGATTTGTGCCAGGAATGCAGATGCCTTTACCACGGTTAGTGAGCTTACCGCCAATGAATGCAGACAATTTTTGGAGAAGCCCGTGGATCTTGTAACACCAAACGGATTCGAAGATAGTTTTGTTCCTCAGGAAGACTTTGAGGATAAGCGAAAAATTGCCCGTGACACCATTCTTAAGGTCAGCTCTGCCATGCTTGAAGAGGAAATCCCTGAGGATAGTTTTATTACTGCCATATCCGGTCGATATGAGTTTAAGAATAAAGGTATCGATGTATTTATAGATGCACTGGGAAAACTTAATAAGGAAAGCGGACTGAAAAAACCTATTCTGGCTTTTATCCTGGTACCTGCCAATCATTATGGTCCGAGAAAAGATTTAATGGAGCGATTGTCCAATCCTGAGAAGAACGTATCCGGGGAAAGGCACCTGACTCACAACCTTCATTATGCGGAGTACGATCCGGTAATGAAACGAATCAGAGAAGCCGGGTTGGATAATGCCAGGGGCAGTCAGGTGAAGATCATTTTTGTGCCCTGCTACCTTAACGGATGCGACGGTATTTTCAATCTCGCCTATTATGATGTTCTGATTGGGATGGACCTCACCGTTTTTCCTTCCTATTATGAGCCCTGGGGCTATACTCCCCTGGAAAGCCTTGCCTTTCATATTCCCACAGTAACCACCACCCTTGCCGGATTCGGACTCTGGGTGAACGATGAATTTAAGGAGCCTGGTAAAGGAATTTTTGTAATCCACAGAGATGATGAAAATGATGAGGAGGTGACCGAAAATATTGCCAGTTCGATTCAGGTGATGAACAATCTTGATGAGCAGGAAACCCGCGAATCAAGAAAAAAAGCATTTGAGATCTCCAGGACCGCGCTGTGGGAAAACCTGATAGAACATTATCGTGAGGCTTATTCTGTGGCCCTTTCCAAGGTGGAACAAAGGGTGGATACCTTTGTGGAGACTGAGAGAGTGGAACAATTACCCAAAGTTGAAGTTGCATTGGGACAGACGCCCTCCTGGAGCAAAGTGGTTATTCAGCAGAACATTCCAGAAAAACTGAAAGGACTGGAGTCCTTAAGCAAGAACCTCTGGTGGTGCTGGAACCAGGACGCCATTGATCTGTTTGAATCCATCGACGCGGAGCTTTGGGAGGAGTCTGAATATAATCCCATTGTAGTATTGGAAAGACTCTCCTACGAGAAGATGCTGAAGCTGGAGAAAGACAAAAATTTTACAGCACGGTTAAAATCGGTCGTGGACCGGTTCAATGCCTATATGGAAACTGCTGCCAATTCCAGTCTCAAAGTGACCTATTTCAGTATGGAGTTCGGTTTACAGGATGCATTGAAGATATATTCCGGCGGACTTGGGCTTCTGGCCGGGGATTATCTCAAGGAGGCCAGCGATTTTAATTACAATATGATCGGGGTAGGCCTTCTTTATCATTATGGATATTTCCGCCAGGATCTGGCTGCTTCCGGAGATCAGATTTCAGTGAACGATCCCCTGATTTATTCAAAACTCCCACTTTCACCCGTCTTGAACAGTGAAGGCAAATGGATCATAATCAACATGATACTGCCCGGTAGGGATTTAAAAGCAAGAATATGGAAGGTCGATGTCGGAAGGGTAAAACTTTACCTTCTCGATACCGATTTTGAAGACAATCTGGATCAGGACAGGTCCATTACGCATCAACTTTACGGTGGGGACAATGAAAATCGATTTAAGCAGGAACTTCTGCTTGGAATCGGGGGTATTAGAGCCCTTCGTGCTTTGGAAATAGTACCCGACCTTTATCATTGCAATGAGGGTCATGCTGCATTTATCGGACTTGAAAGGCTTAGAGAATATATTGAACAGGAGAATATGACCTTTCCCGAAGCACTCGAGGTGGTGAGGTCTTCCAATCTGTTTACCACACACACACCGGTACCGGCCGGACATGATTATTTTGACGAAAATATGATGAGGGCGTATATGTCTCATTATCCCAATCGATTAAAAATTTCCTGGGAACAACTTATGGGTCTTGGAAAGATGCATACCGACAGACGGGATGAGAAGTTTTCCATGAGTTGTCTGGCCGTAAACCTTTCCCAGGAAATAAATGGCGTCAGCAGGTTGCATGGGGAGGTGAGCAGGGGTATGTTTGCCGATATGTGGAAGGGTTATCTTAAGGAAGAAGTGCCCATTGGGTATGTTACCAACGGGGTTCATTTACCTACCTGGGTGTCTTCCCGCTGGAGAAAATTTTTTGAGACCCATCTTGATCCCGATATTTTTACCAAGCAACAGGATCGTTCCCTCTGGGAGAAAGTAGAGCAGGTTGACCAGGCCGAAATATGGAAGATCAGGGGCGAGGAAAGAAAAGATCTGATCAATTACCTTAAAAAGCGACTGATGGATTCTTCCAGGAGAAGCCATCAGAATCCCAAATTAATGGTGGAGATCCAGGAAAAACTGAATCCCGCCACTCTTACCATTGGGTTTGCACGCAGGTTTGCTACCTACAAAAGGGCGCACCTGCTTTTCAGGGACCAGGACCGGCTTGCTTCCATCGTTAATAATCCCTTTATGCCGGTACAATTTATTTTCGCTGGAAAGGCACACCCAAGAGATAAGGCCGGACAGGACCTCATCAAGTTCATCGTGGAGATATCGCGGCAGGAGCGCTTCCTGGGAAAGATCATTTTCCTGGAGAATTATGAGATCCCGCTTGCCAGAAAACTGGTCAGAGGAGTCGATATCTGGCTCAATACGCCCACCCGGCCTCTAGAAGCTTCGGGTACGAGCGGAATGAAAGTAGTGATGAACGGAGGATTGCATTTCAGTGTGTTGGATGGATGGTGGGCTGAAGGATACCGTTCCGATTCAGGATGGGCCCTTCAGGAAGAAAAGGCTTACGATAATCAGGATTTCCAGGATCAGTTAGATGCGGAAACCATATATAGTCTTATCGAAAATGAAATTGCCCCTCTTTATTACAAGCGGAACGAAAGAGGTGTACCCACAGGTTGGGTGGACATGATCCAGAATTCCATTGCCAGGGTTGCTCCGGAGTTTACGATGAATCGCATGCTGCGTGACTATATTGACAGATATTACCAACCTCTTTATGAACGCACACTCATGCTGCGGGAAAATGAGTTCGAAAAAGTCAGGTCTCTTGCTTCCTGGAAACGGAAAGTTCTCAATGTATGGGAACAAATTGAGATCATTGAAATGAAAAACCCGGAGATTGATAAATCTTCCATCGAAATTGGAAAGTCCTACATAAGTGAAGTAGTTTTGGATCTGAAAACCCTTTCTCCAGAGGAGATTGGAGTGGAGTTCATCATTGGGGATATGTCCGATGATGGTCATAACATCAACCTTATCGATGTTCAGGAATACCAGCAAGTTAAAACTGCCGGATCCAAGGTTTTTTATAAACTGGACATGACCCCGACCCAACCCGGGATCTATGATTACGGTATCCGGATCTCTCCAAGAAATCCCATGCTTGCACACAGACAGGATTTTAGTCTGGTAAGATGGATTTGACCATAGGGTATTGATTCTGCTTCCACAAGGAGGCAGGATCAATTCTAACCCGAACTAAAAATGCCTCTTTTCTCTAATAAACCCTCTTACTGGGAATGTGTCTTAACACCACAGCGGTTCTGCTGGGAAGGTAGATCTTCAGCATATGAAGGGGAGAGAAAGTTTTTTCCGGAACCGAGAAGTATTTTGCATTTTCTCTAATTCTTTCGTATCCCCCAAAAGTAGCAGTGTCGGTCGAAAGCACCGGATTATAGGAGCCCGGGTGGCAAGGTACACCATAACCTTCATAGGAACGGCCAGGATGAAAATTAAAAATGAAAAGAAGGTCCTTTCTTTTATATGCCAGAACTTTATCATGATTGTTTATATGCATCCTTTCAACCATTGGTTCACTCAGAAGGCGGCTTTCTGAAAGTATTCTCAGCATTTCCCGGTCGAAATCGCCCAGAAAATGATATTTCAGGTCCTTATTATCGACCAGGCTCCATTGTCTTCGCGAATACTGATATGACCAGTTATTTCCTTCCCGGGGAAAGTCGATCCATTCCGGGTGTCCAAATTCATTACCCATAAAATTCAGATAAGCATCCCCCGATGTTGATGCCGTGATGAGTCGGATCATTTTGTGCAGTGCGATTCCCCGGTCCACGTTCAGGTTCCCCGATTCCTTATTCATATTATAGTACATATCGGCATCGATAAGTCTGAATATTATGGTCTTATCCCCTACCAGGGCCTGATCATGGGATTCGGAATATCCCACTGTTTTCTCCTCAGCCCTTTTCTGGGTCAGCTCATGAAACATCTCTTCCATATCCCATTCTTCATCCTTTTTTTCCTTGATGATCCTGATCCAGTAATCGGGGGTTCCCATAGCCATCCTATAGTCAAATCCGAGTCCGCCATCTTCCAGCTTTGCTCCCAGACCGGGATAACCGCTCATTTCTTCAGCAATGCTGAGTCCCGATGGATTTACCTTATGAAGCAACATATTGGCCAGCCCCAGGTAGGTAATCGCCTCTTCATCCTGTCCGCCGTCGAAATACATATCATAACTGGTAAAATCGCGATTTAGTCCGTGATCAAGAAACAACATACTGGTGATCCCATCGAAACGGAATCCATCGAAACGGAATTCCTCCAGCCAGTACTTGATATTGGAAAGCAGGAAATGGATTACCCCGGTTTTACCATAGTTAAAACAAAGACTATCCCAGGCGACATGCTCCCTCCTCTCTCCACTATGAAAGAAAAGGTCACCACTTCCATCGTAATTGCCCAGGCCTTCCAGTTCATTTTTCACCGCATGCGAATGGACCAGATCCATGATCACCCTTATTCCCATACCATGAGCCTCATCAATTAGCCGCTTCAATTCTTCAGGTTCGCCAAAGCGGGAGGATGGTGCAAAAAAACTGCTTACGTGATACCCGAAGGAACCGTAATAGGGGTGTTCCTGGATAGCCATGAGCTGAAGGGTATTGTAACCGGCATCTTTCACCCTTGGAAGAATCCGTTCACGAAATTCCTTGTAGGTACCCACTTTGGGTTCTTCGGTGGCCATACCTACATGGGCTTCATAAATCAGAGGCGGACCCTCTTCCGGGACGAAAACAGGATTTGCCCAAGAGTATAATTCCGGAGGATCCCAGATCTGGGCATTAAAGATAAGGCTCACCGGGTCCTGAACCACCCTGAAGGCCCAGGCAGGTATCCTGTCTGCTTCCCCTTCCTTCCACCGTATCCTTATCTTATACAGGTCCTTATGTGTTATCTCATTTTCCTGAAGCCGCAATTCCCAGTTATGGTTACCCACTCTTTTGAATCGAAAGGCAGGCAGGGTTTGCCAGTTGTTAAAGCTTCCGGTAAGATATAATTCGGTTGCATTGGGAGCCCATTCTCTGAAAATCCACTCTCCTGCGTCCTTATGTGCACCGAAGTAAAGATGACCGTTGGCAAAACTGCCAAGATCCATAGATTCCCCGGTCAATGCCTCAGCCTTCAGGAATATGGCTTCCCTGCGCCTTCGGATCATGTCTCCAAAGGGTTCAAGCCAGGGGTCAACCAAAAGTATTTCCGGTTTTTCCTTCACATTTTCGAGATTTTACAGACTCTGAACCGACAAAGTTTAAGCCATACAACACACGTTGATCCAGGAGTGAAATTTAACCAAATAAACCATCAGAAAAAAACTTTGTTCCCCCTTTTTCCTGATCTGTTTATACTATATTTAGAACATTCTTGTCTGCAATTTTGTTAATTTTGGTCAAGCAATGAAGGTTTGGGAATCCATAGACAATTTTCGTGCGGTAAGGCCTTCGGTCACCATTGGGATCTTTGACGGGGTTCACGTCGGACATCTGCATTTACTGAAGAGTTTAAAGCAGGATGCTGCAACCCACAAAGGAGAGAGCGTGGTGGTAACCCTTTGGCCTCATCCGAGAAAAGTACTTAACAAGAATCCTGAGAGCCTGCGTTTCCTTACTACCCTTGAGGAGAAAATCATATTGCTTAAGGAGCACAAAGTCGAACACCTCGTGTTGATACCCTTTACGACTGAATTTTCCCAAGTGGGCTCATGTGAGTTTGTGAAGAAGTATCTGGTTGATAAACTGGGTATTCATTCTCTGCTTGTGGGATTTGACCATAAATTTGGTAAGGGCCGTGAGGGTGATTATACAAAACTTCAGGAATGTGCCGAATTGTATGGGTTCAGAATATCCAGGGTTGAGGCCGTTGAGTTTGGTTCGGTGCAGATTAGTTCCTCAATTATACGGGATGCCATTGAGAAGGGGAATATCGATGAAGCCAATGCCTTCCTGGGCTATCCCTTTTTTATAACCGGTGAAGTAATTCAGGGAAACCGGATAGGCAGGGAGATTGGATTTCCCACGGCCAATGTGAAAGTCGAAGATGAGAATAAGATTATTCCTCCAACCGGTGTTTATGGTGTTGAAACCGAATACAAGGGTAAAATTCACAGGGGTATGCTTAATATTGGATTCAGGCCGACCCTGGAGAAAGACAGCAAGGTAAGAACCATCGAAGTTCATTTGTTTAATTTTGAAGGGGACCTCTATGGTAAGAGAGTGAATGTCAGGTTTTATTTTAAAATGAGGGAGGAAAAGAAATTTGGATCCATAAAGGAGTTAAAAGACCAGTTGGAAATTGATAAAGCAGAGACAGTTCGTATATTTGCAGAAATTTTTAAAAAAGAGATTATATAAAATGGAAAATCTGACAACAAAGGTGGAAAGTCTCCCTTATAAAGTTAAGGACCTGAGCCTTGCTGAGTTTGGGAGGAAGGAGATTGAAATAGCGGAAAAGGAAATGCCGGGGCTGATGACCATACGGAAAAAGTATGCCACAGAACAACCTCTGAAAGGAGCCAGAATTACCGGTTCACTGCATATGACCGTTCAAACAGCGGTGCTTATCGAAACGCTTACTGCCCTGGGTGCAGAAGTACGATGGGCAAGCTGCAATATATTTTCTACCCAGGATCATGCAGCAGCAGCCATCGCTGCAGCGGGTATTCCTGTATTTGCGTGGAAAGGTGAGACTTTGGAAGAATATTGGTGGTGTACTGCACAGGCGCTTAATTTTGAAGGGGGAAAAGGTCCTAATATCCTGGTAGACGATGGTGGGGATGCCACTTTGATGATCCACCAGGGTTTTCAGGCTGAGAAAGATCCCACTCTGCTCGACAGGAAACCCGGCAACCGAGAGGAAGGCGTAATTCTTAATCAGCTCAAAGCTATTCTGAAGGAAGATCCCACCCGCTGGCAAAGGATCGTACCCGAAATTAAGGGTGTTTCTGAAGAAACCACCACGGGGGTACACCGTCTTTACCAGATGAAAGAAAAAGGTACTCTGCTTTTCCCGGCTATTAATGTTAACGATTCCGTTACCAAGTCGAAATTTGATAATCTTTACGGGTGCAGGGAATCCCTGGCCGACGGAATTAAACGGGCTACCGATGTGATGATTGCAGGGAAGGTTGTAGTAGTGTTGGGTTATGGGGATGTTGGCAAGGGCTGTGCCCACTCCATGAGGTCTTATGGTGCCAGGGTACTTGTTACTGAAATTGATCCCATCTGCGCCCTTCAGGCTTCCATGGAAGGCTTTGAGGTTACCACAACTGAAGATGCCCTGCGGGAAGGGAATATTTTTGTGACCGCCACGGGTAACCGTGATGTGATCACCCTGGACCATATGAAGCAGATGAAAGATCAGGCCATCGTATGTAACATCGGACACTTTGATAATGAGATCCAGGTGGATGCCCTGAATGAATCTGCTGAAATTGAAAGGATCAACATTAAGCCCCAGGTGGATAAATACCTTTTCCCTAATGGAAATGCCATCTATCTGTTGGCCGAAGGGCGGCTGGTAAATCTTGGCTGTGCCACAGGACATCCTTCCTTTGTAATGAGCAATTCATTTACTAATCAAACCCTTGCTCAGATCGATCTATGGCAACATGATTATGATATCGATGTTTATCGCTTACCTAAAAAGCTGGACGAGGAAGTGGCCAGACTTCACCTCAGGCAACTGGGAGTTAAACTGACCACCCTTACCGATGAACAGGCCGATTATCTGGGTGTGCCGAAAGAAGGACCCTTTAAGCCCGATCATTACCGGTATTAATCCCTGGTTCAAGATTTTTAAAAAAAATGGAAAGAGAAGATTTCAATGATCTCAGGCTGAAGTATAAATATCGAAATCTTATACTCCGGGGTAAGATCAAACTTCCTCCTTCCGGAGCAAAAAAACTGATCGGACCCGATTGTGCTTACCATCTATACAGGAATATGGGACAGAAAGAAGGGTTGGATTAATTCACAATGCGCAGAAAACCCCCGTCAATTACCGCATTGTACTCTACAAGGGGGTAGACGGCAGGACCTTCCAGCACATCTGAACCCTGGATGATCAGATATCTTGAACCGCAACAGGGGCATTCCGTGACCCCGTCGAAACTGTCATCCTCCTGAGTAGTACAACTGTAATCGGGTTCATAGGTGCAGGTGAGATCATATACCCGGTAATCATAAAGGTCGGCACGGTAAATTATCAATCCCCCAACACCGTAATTTCCTAGAAACTCATCCGTGTAGGTTTCTCCGACGCCGATAAGTCCCAGATCGGCCGTGAGGTCCAGACTTAAATTGATGGGGACGTAAGGAAAGTCAAATTTCTCACGGTCGCAATTGGATGAACTAAGCAACAAAAAACCAATTACCAATGTTATCCTTATCAAGTGATGATTTTTTAATGCACAAATCACTCTGCTGATTTAAATTTTGTATTTTTATAACCTGCGGAAATTAAATGAACGATTTTTCCGCCTGCATAGTATACTAAAACGCAAATGTACAATGGAAATTGATTTTGATACCCTCATTTATTTAATATTTACCATCATTTTCATTGCCGTAGGTGCCCTTGGTAAGAAGAAAAGACCGGCTCAAACCCAGCCTGTGCCGTCATCTGAAGAGGAAATGCAGGCCAAAGGACGGACTTTCTCAGATAATTTTAATTCGCTTTTTGAAGATGTTGACCGGAATTTGGATGATATTGAATCCTCCGTTGATATTCTTGATGAGTCTGAACACTCGGTCGAATCCATGTCAGGCTCCACCCTCGATACGCCATATTCTACTCTCGATAAGCCGGTAAGCCGGTTGGATGAAGTTCCTGGCTCTCCCAGGGCAGAATCTTACCCTGAGAGAATAGAGGACCAGTATCAGAGGATAATGCATTCGATTAAAACCCCTAAGGCAGTCGGATATAAAAAATCCAATGCATTTGTCGACGAATTCAGAAAAGATTTTGATGCACGCAAAGCGGTTATATATAGTGAGCTTATTAATCCTAAGTATTTCTGATTTAGCCGATTTCATCTTAGTATTGTCTTAATTAGATATTAAATTTCTTTAGAAAAAGGAAAAATTTACCTAATTTTACCCCCGAAAGAGTTCAGGAAGATCCCTGGTCTCTTTTTTATTTTATCTCACTTTAAGCAAAAAACCATGGCAAAGCAGGTTTACATGACACAGGAAGGTCTGAATAAGTTAAAATCAGAATTGGAAAGGTTAAAAACCATTGAAAGACCGGAAATATCAAGGCAGATTGCAGAGGCCAGAGACAAAGGTGACCTTTCTGAAAACGCTGAATATGATGCAGCCAAAGAGGCCCAGGGAATTCTTGAATTAAAAATTTCCAAACTGGAAGATCAGGTAGCAAATGCCCGGATAATTGATGAGTCCAGAATTGATATTTCTACCGTTCAGATCCTTAACAGGGTGAAAATACTGAATAAGTCAAACAGTAGTGTGGTGGAATATACCATAGTCTCTGAATCGGAGGCCGATCTGAGGGCGGGAAAGATCTCGGTAAACACACCTATTGCAAAGGGTTTGATGGGTAAAAAGGTAGGTGACGTGGTTAACGTTAAGATTCCTTCAGGGAATGTTGAATACGAGATCGTTAACATTTCAAAATAAGCATATGGCATCCATTTTTACCAAAATCGTAAACAAGGAAATCCCTGCTCATGTAATTGCAGAGAATGAAAAATACCTAGCTTTCCTGGATATTAATCCTCTTGCCAAGGGACATACTCTGGTAATTCCCAAACAGGAAATCGATTATATCTTTGATCTCGACGATGAATTACTGTCAGGCCTGCATGTTTTCGCAAGAAAGGTAGCCAGGGCAATTGATTCAGTGATGGACTGCAAGAGAGTAGGAGTAGCTGTTCTCGGACTGGAGGTTCCGCATGCTCATCTACATCTGATACCTATCAATAACCTGCATGATATTGAATTCAGCAGGCCCAAGCTTAAACTCAGCGATGAGGAGCTCGCTTCCATTGCCGAAAAAATCAAATCTGCTCTTTAGTGACCCTTTTAACCCAGCCTGTCGGGGTTCTTCTTGATAAAATCACTCCAGCCTGAATAGTTTTTATTGCTTTTAATAGCCCTGTCCTGATAAAAATGACAGAGTGCAACAGCAAGTCCGTCTGTTGCATCCAGGTTTTCCGGTAACTCAGGTATTGAGAGTATTTTTTCAAGGAAGCCGGCAACCTGTTCTTTGGAAGCAGCTCCACGCCCGGTTATCGCCATTTTGATTTTCCTTGGGGCATATTCAAATACGGGTAGGTCCCTGGAAAGTGCCGCCGCAATAGCGACTCCCTGGGCTCTTCCCAGTTTAAGCATACTTTGCACATTTTTCCCGTAAAATGGAGCTTCAATGGCAAGCTCATCCGGAAGATGGGTTTCAATAAGGCGAATGGTTTCCCTGAATATTTCTTTTAGCTTCAGGTAGGGATCCCTGAGCTTGTTGAGGTTAACCACACCCATCTGCATTAAGCGGGGTTGCTTGCTTTCGATGGCAAGTATCCCAAATCCCATGATGTTTGTCCCGGGATCAATCCCCAGTATTATCCTTTGTGGTTTGTCTTGCATTTTTCCCAATTGTTTTTCCAGATCTTTGAATGAGGATCCCCAAAATCACCAGCAGGAGACCGTAAACCGTCGTCATGAATATCTCCTCTCCCAGCAGGAAATGGATAAAGATAAGGGATATAAAGGGAATTATGAAGATCAGATTGCTTACTTTATCAGTTGTGGAAGAAAGACTGAGAGCCCGGAGCCAAAACAGGAATGCCAGTCCCATTTCAAAAAAGCCTATATAGATATTGAATAGCTGTTTCCTGATATCCGCTTCCGGAAAAACTCCTGTAATAATGCTGGCAGCCCCGAGGTAAACCAGGGAAAACAGGAAGCTCATAAACAGCTTGAGGCTTTCGTCTCTTTTATCCCTGACGTTCAGGATCCAGAAGAAGGACCAGAAAATTGTGGTACTGACAGCCAGCAGCATAAAAGGTACCTGAGATGGATCAAATGCTTCTCCCGCCCCCTGGGAAGATACCAGCACTACCCCCGAAAAACTAATGAAAAGAGCAATTATGCTTTTCAAGCCGATTTTTTGTCCCAGGAGAGGGACCGAAATCAGTACCAGGACAATGGGCCAGATCATATTCAGGGGCTGGGCCACCTGTGCCGGCAATTGCGAATAGGCCCTGAAAAGAAGGAGGTAATAAAGGAAAGGATTTATAAGACCCATAAGCATGGAGTAACTCCATTGCTTCAAGGTCTGTTGTTTTATGATTTTCAGTTTTCCCTGCATAGCCAGGGAAGTCAGGAATATCAGGGTTGCCGTTAAAGTGGCAACCAGGAGAACCTGAAGTGGTCTCTGATCCACAAGAGCCAGCTTGAAGGCTGTGGCAACCGTGCTCCAGAAAAGAATGGTTGCAGCGGCAAAAATATATGCTTTTGCCTGCGAACTCATAAGGGATTAATCCTGGGAAATTAAGTCAAAACCGGTATAGGGTGCCAGGACTTCGGGGATCCTTATGCCCTCCCTGGTCTGATTGTTTTCCAGAATACCTGCAACTATGCGTGGAAGAGCCAGCGCAGATCCATTCAGGGTATGTGCAATCCGGTTTTTTCCGGACTCTTTGTCCCTGAATCTGAGCTTGAGGCGATTGGCCTGGTAATCTTCAAAGTTGGAAACAGAACTTACTTCCAGCCAGCGTTTCTGGGCCCCTGACCATATTTCAAAATCATAGGTGAGCGCAGAGGTAAAGCTCATATCCCCGCCGCAAAGTTTTAGGATTCGGTAGGGAAGTCCAAGCTTTTGTACCAGAGCCTCCACATGATCCACCATCGTTTCCAGCGCAGCGTAGGAATGATCGGGATGCTCAATCCGGACAATTTCCACCTTATCGAATTGGTGCAAACGATTGAGTCCGCGGACATCCTTTCCGTAGGAACCTGCTTCCCGCCTGAAGCAGGGAGTGTATGCCGTATTGAGAACTGGCAGATCACTTTCATCAAGAATCACATCCCGGTATAGGTTGGTCAATGGTACCTCGGCGGTAGGAATGAGATATAGGTTATCCTCTTTAACATGGTACATTTGTCCTTCCTTATCCGGAAGCTGACCGGTACCAAATCCCGAGTCCTCGTTTACCAGCAAAGGGGGTAAAAATTCCGTATAGCCTGCTTTTTCATTTTCATCCAAAAAGAAGCTGATCAACGCCCTTTGAAGTTTTGCTCCTTTACCACGATATACAGGGAAACCGGCTCCGGTTATCTTGTTTCCCAACTCGAAATCCAAAAGACCGAATTTAGCTCCTAACTCCCAATGGGGGAGTGGATTTTCAGGTAAATCGGGAATGAATTCATTTTTCCTGACAAGCTCATTATCCTCAGCACTCTTTCCTGAAGGCACCGAGTTATGAGGAAGATTGGGAATCTGGGTAAGTTTTTCCGCAAGTAGTCTTTTAATCTCAGATAATTGCTTACTGTCGGTGGCAATGGATTCCTTTAGCCGGGTAGTTTTGTTTTTTGCTTCTTCCGCTTTTTCTTTTTCTCCCGCCTTGAAAAGCTGACCGATCTCCTTTGATAGTGCATTCATTTCAGCCTGCCTGGAATCGTTGGCTGCCTGCAGTTCTCTTCGGCTGGTATCCAGGGAAAGCACTTCATCAATGATCTTTTCAGCATCAAAGTTTTTAATTTTTAAACGGGATATGACCTGGTCACGATTTTCTTTAATATAGCTCAGAATTAGCATAAAGCGGGCTTTTGGGCAAAAAAAAACTCCTTCAGACTGTATAAAGGTACAGTTTAAAGGAGATTTTTCACCATAAGGTTTTTTGAAATTTTTATTCGGCAGGTATGATATTTACAAAAGAACGATCCCCCTGTTTTCTTTTGAATTCCACCTTGCCATCAATCAGCGCGTAGAGGGTGTGATCTTTTCCAATGCCAACGTTTTCGCCAGGATGGTGCTGGGTGCCTCTCTGCCGTACGAGAATGTTGCCTGCTTTAACGTCCTGACCTCCGAAAAGCTTGATGCCAAGTCGTTTGCTTTCTGATTCACGACCGTTCCTTGAACTACCTGCTCCTTTCTTATGTGCCATAATATTATAATTTTTTAGGTGTTTGCATTATTCGGTAGGGTTACCTTTTTTGTCCCCTTCATCCTTTTTGAGTTCCTCTGGTTTTTTTTCCACTTTCTTTTTGGTTCCGGTGGCAGCTGCAGATTTAGGTGCTGTCTTTTTCTCGGTGGCTCCGGTTTTTGTTCCTGTAGCTTTTGTTGTGGCTTTTTTCTCTGCAGCAGGGACCTTTTCAGACTTTTTCGTAGTAGTAGCTTTGGGCTCACTTGCGGGAGAAACTGCTTTCTTTGTTTCCTTCTTTTCAGCCTGTGGTTTTGTAGACTCAGGCTTTGCGGAGGCTTCTTTTTTCGGTTCTTCTTTTTTCGGGGCCGCTCCTTTTTCTACGATGTTCTCAATCTGAATCTGAGTAAAATATTGACGGTGACCATTCAGTTTCTGATAGCCTTTTCTTCTTTTCTTTTTGAAAACAAGTACCTTGTCACCCTTCATGTGATCCAGGATTTTGGCGGTCACCATGGCTCCGGAAATAACAGGTGCACCTACAATGACATCTTTATCCGTATCAATTAATAATACATTGTCAAATTCCACACTCGAACCGGTTTCACCTTCGAGCCGGTGTACATATATTTTTTGGTCTTTTTCAACCTTGAACTGCTGTCCTGCTATTTCAACAATTGCGTACATTATCGTAAATTTAAAGTTTCTTTTCTAAACGGAGTGCAAAAATATAAAAGTTCTCTTGATTAACAAAGTATTAGACCGCGAAAAATTTATTTTCCATGGGTTTTAATGAGTCCTTTGGTATAAGGCTGATGATTTTAGCCATAACAATGCAAAGATCAAATCGTTAAATCCTACTTTTTTAGCTGTCGGAGGAAATAATCCCCGTTTAGTAAAACCTATCCAATCTTCATTTGTTTAAATTGCAACACCTGCGGTGCCAGTTCAAAAATAAGACCATAATTTGATTTCTAAATCTGTAATAACCGGTATAGAGGAAACTTTTCCCTAACAGGGTTTCCCCACATTTAATTCCCTTCCATGGTAATCCTGTTGGTTGGAAGTAAATCACTATATTTGCCTTTAACTTATATTTTTCTACGAAGAATTTCATGAGTATGATTAAATTAAACGTTCTGGGAATATCTTACAGCCAGACTCAATCGGGTGCGTATGCACTGATCCTCACTGAGGAAGACGGAGACCGGAGAATTCCCATCATTGTTGGAGGTTTTGAAGCGCAGGCAATTGCAATCGAACTTGAAGGTCTGAAACCCCCACGACCTCTGACTCATGATCTTTTTCTCAGCTTTGCCAGGGTTTATGGTATAGGGATCAATGAGGTAATCGTGTATAAACTGGAAGAAGGGGTCTTTTATTCCCAGCTCTTATGTGACAACGGATCGGAAAAGATTACTCTTGATGCAAGGACCTCAGATGCCATTGCCCTTGCCCTCCGGTTTAAATGCCCCATTTATACAACAGAGGAGATTATCACCAAGGCAGGGATTGTACTCGATTTCGACAAGGAAACCGGGAACATGGAAGAAAAGAAAGATCCGGTGGAAAAGAAAAGCACCAAGAAGTCAGGCTATTCCTATGGATCCCGGGAATACAGCAAGTACGGAGTTGAAGAGCTCAAAAAGATGATGGAAAAGGCCATTAGCGAAGAAGATTACGAAAAGGCCTCCATGATAAAAGAGGAAATTGAGCGTAGACAAAATAATTGACTTTCATGAAGGGCAGGGTTAACTTCTTCGGCTTCGGAACCATCATGATTCTATTCTTGTTTCTTTTCCAGGCTCCGGATGTCCTGGCAAACCCGGTTCAACAACCTCCAGACAGTCTGACCGCTGGTCCTTCTACTTCTCAAACAGAAATTGAGAAAGTCCGCAACGCCAACCTCATTCCACCGAGAAATGATTTTGAATTCAGTATGCTAAGGCTGGCAAGAGGCCTGCTGGGTATTTTTTCCATTTTGCTTATTTCCTTGCTTTTTAGTAGAAACCGGAGAAACATTGACTGGAGGACTGTTTTATTGGGGCTGTCATTCCAGATTATTCTTGCCCTTTTGATCCTTCAGGTTCCTGCAGTTCAGGCAGTTTTTGATTTTGGCGGAAAGGCATTTGTAAAGATCCTGGATTTTACCGATGCCGGTACAGAATTTCTTTTCAGATCCATGGCTACTCAAAAAATCGAACAGCCATTACAGAATTTTGCCATCAGAATTCTACCAACCATTATTTTCTTTTCAGCCCTTACCTCCGTACTCTTTTATTTTGGAATCATACAAAAGGTGGTATGGTTGTTCGCGAGAGTCTTATTGCGGTTTCTTAAGATATCCGGTGCTGAAAGCCTGGCGGTAACGGCCAATATATTTATCGGACAGGCCGAATCTCCCCTTATGATCAAAGCTTATCTGGAAAAGATGAACCGTTCGGAAATCATGCTGGTTATGTCGGCAGGTCTGGCAACCATGGCAGGAGGTGTTCTGGCATTATATATTAACTTTCTGGGTGGAGATGATCCGGTTCAGAGAATTGAGTTTGCACGCCACCTGCTGGCAGCTTCGGTTATGGCTGCTCCCGGAGTGGTGGTAATCGCCAAGATCCTTGAGCCCCAGACTGAAGAGATCACGCGTGATGCAAGCGTTTCTATGGACAGAATAGGTGGAAACGTATTGGAGGCATTGAATAACGGAACCTTTCAGGGAGTTAAGCTGGCCGTAATTATTGGTTCAATGTTGCTCGTTTTTCTTGCATTTATTGCCATGTTTAACTATTTTTTCCTGCAGATCGGTGACTGGACCGGGTTGAATGATTGGGTAGCCGGCATCAGCAAGGGGAGATACGATCATCTGTCAATGCAGTTTATTCTCGGATACCTGATGTCCCCTTTGATGTGGTTAATTGGTATAGATTCCCAGGATATAACCCTTGCAGGAACCCTTTTGGGCGAAAAAATCATCATGACGGAGTTTATTGGTTATATCCGACTTGCAGAATTCAAAACGGCAGGACTTTTCCACGATCCCCGATCTGTGATCATGTCGACCTATATCCTGTGCGGATTTGCTAATTTTGCTTCCATTGGGATGCTTGTGGGAGCCATAAGTTCACTTGCGCCTGGAAAAAAAGCGATGGCAGCACGCCTGGGAATGAGAGCATTCCTTGCCGGTACCCTTGCTTCCCTGCTATCGGCAACCATTGTTGGAGTCATACTGGCATAAATCTTTGAAAGGTGGGAAAGACAAAAGGAAATATGGCCGGAAAAGAAAATGAGAAAAAATTGCGAACGACCCTGAATACAGAGTCTGAACTTCTCAGATTGAAAGAGGAAAATGAACTTCTGAAGAAGATAATTCTGAAAAAAGAAGGGATCAGGCCGGGAAGCATGCCTTCCATGGATCCGATGAGCGACCTGGACGGGATCTTTTCCGGGCAACCATTCAACGAGAAGTTTTTTAATGAGATCCCCCTCCTGATGTGGGCCAAGAATAAAAAAGGGATCTACACACGCTGCAATAAGGCTTTTGCAAGAATGATAGGCCGGGAGGCAAAGGATATTATCGGAAAATCGGACCATGACCTCTTTCCTGCCGTCACCGCCGGGATCTTTGAATCTGAGGACCTTCTGGTAATGAATACCGGTAAACAAAGTATAAAGGAAGCCCTTTTTCCAGTCAGGGAAGGTCCAAGATGGCATGAAATCATAAAATTACCCCTTTGGGGAAGGAATGGTGATAAAGTAAATGGAATTGCGACCTTTGCAAGAGACATAAGTGAGCGAAAAGGCTATGAACAGGCTTTGATCGATGGGGAGGAGAAGTTCCGTGAACTGGCCGAAAATACCAACGACTCTTTTATCCTTATTGATGGAAATAAAGTAGTCTATGCGAATCCGGCTTTCGAGAGTGTGTACGGTATATCAAGGGAAGAATTACGAAAGAACCCCTGGGCTTACCGGAATTACATCCATCCGGATGATAAAATAAGAATCGAGAAGGTTTTTTCTTCAAAAACCTATAAGAGCACCTTCATCTTCGATGAGCAGTACCGGATCATAAAAAAGGATGACGAAATCTCCTGGATTTGGCAGCGCAGTTATCCGGTTTGGAATGATCACGGACAAACCTACAGGATTGTTTCCGTTTCAACCGATATTAGTGAAATAAAAAACCTGGAAGAGGAATTGCGGCAGTCTCAGTCAAGGCAGCAGGCTATTCTGGATAATATCCCTCATCTTGCCTGGCTTAAGGATAAGGAGGGGAGGTATGTTTCCGTAAATCAAGCATTTTTAGACTTCTATCGCAAACCGGTTGAGGAAATTATCGGGAAAACAGATTTTGAACTGTGTCCTCCAAGACTGGCCAAAGATTATTTGCGAAAAGACCGACTAGTGCTCAGAACCGGAAAAGCAGCCCTTTTTTATGAAGTGGAGGATGGCTACAAAGGAAAGCGTTATTCTGAAACACATAAGGCTCCGGTTTTTAACGAGCATGGGAAGGTAAGCGGAATTACCGGTATTTCCCGGGATATAACCGAACAAAAGCTTTCTGAACAGGCCCTGAAAAGAAGTGAGGAGAAATTCAAGGATATAATCACCCTTTTACCCGAAGTGGTGTTCGAAACGGATACAGAGGGGAATGTCACCTATGTAAACCTTAAGGGTTTCGAAATTATGGAGTACGACCAGGACGATTTCGAAAAGGGACTCAATATTTTCGAGGTGATCTCCCCTGAAGATAAGGAAAGAGTCAACGAATCCTTCTGGAACCTGCGCTACGGCAATGAGCTCCAGGGCAAAGAGTATACGGTAATTTCCCGCAGCGGTAAACGGATCCCCGTTCTTGTGTTCACCAATAACATATACCAGGACGGTATCTGGGCAGGAATAAGGGGTGTAATGGTTGACATCACCAACCGAAAAAAAGCGGAGGAGCAGGAGAAAGCTTACCAGTCGAAGCTTGTATACCTGAGTGATACCGCACTTGATTTTCTCAGCATGACCTCCGATGAAAATATCTTTGCCTATATCGGACTCAGACTTACAGAGTTTATCGATGATGTGGAGGTTGTGATCAACCAGTACCATGATCATGAAAACTTCATGAAAATGGTTTATAATTCATTCAATAAAACCGAGATCAGGATCCTTAAGAAATACCTGGGAACGAGGGAAGAGGAATTTGGATTTGAGATCAGACCGGAAATGCTCAGGCATTTAAGGCAAAATGCTGATCATTTATATGAATTTGCAGGAGGATTTTCGGAATCTACCTTTGGACTGATCCCGGAGGATGTTTCCGAAAAGGTTAAAAAGGAACTCGGCATCAACCGGTTCTTTGGAATGTCCCTTAGCAAGGATAAAAAACTTTTCGGCAGCGTTCTTATCCTCTCGCGAGCCAAGCGTTTGCAGGATATGCATTTTATTGAGGCATTCCTTTACCAGGCGACCATTGCACTTCACCGGAGACAGCTGGAAAATGATCTCATTTCAGCCAAAACCAAGGCAGAGGAATCGGATAAGCTGAAAACCGCCTTCCTCGCCAATATGTCTCATGAGATCCGTACCCCCATGAACGGCATTCTCGGGCTTACCGATATGCTTATGAAATCGGATCTGGATGAAAAAACCCGTTCCGAATATCTGTCCATGGTAAATTCCAACGGTAAGCTTTTGCTCGGACTTGTTAACGATATCATCGATATTTCCAAGATTGAGTCAAGCCAGATCGACCTGAATGAGTCTGAGTTTTCCCTGAACTCCCTGATGAACGAACTTCATTGCTTCATTCTGGCAGAAAAAATGGTAAAACAAAAGGAAACCCTCGAACTTAAATACAGTCCGGGATTTGAAGACAATGATTCCTTTATATACAGCGATAAGACCAAGATCAGACAGGTCCTTATCAATCTTATCGGGAATGCCATTAAGTTCACCCAGGAAGGGGAAGTGGAATTTGGATATAAGCAGGACAAACAGGGGGATTTGCTATTTTATGTTAGAGACACCGGAATCGGGATTCCGATGGAGAAGTTAAAGGTTATATTCGACCGTTTTACACAGGCCGACCAATCGCTCACCCGTCCTTACGGGGGCTCCGGTCTCGGACTCGCCATTTCCAGGGGATTTGTCCATGCTATGGGAGGAGAGATCTGGGTTGAATCCAGGGAAAATGAGGGTTCGGTATTTTATTTTACCCTTCCCTACAAACCCGTTAAAAAATATGTAGCCAAGGTACCGGAAATCAAAGCCTCTCCAGGCGATTTTCACTGGGATAACCTGACCATTCTTATTGTTGAGGACAACATCATCAGTTTTAAACTGCTGGAAATATCGCTCAGAAAAACCGGATGTACCATACTTCATGCAGAAAATGGCCAGGAAGCCATAGACAGGGTTAAAGAGCACGGGGAGATCGGACTGGTCCTTATGGATATACAACTTCCGGTTATGAATGGATATGATGCAACCGTGGAAATTAAAAAGATCCGACCCGAATTAACCGTTATTGCCCAGACCGCCAATGCCATGGATGAAGATCGGAACCGCTGTCTGCAGGCCGGATGTGCCGATTATATTACCAAACCGATAGTGCTCGATAAGCTCCTGCCCCTGATCGAAGAAAATCTGTAGCTCCTGAAATATGGTCATTCTTATTATACAAATCATTCTTGGGATCTATTCCTTGGCCGGAATCATTCTGTTTCTTGCACTGGTAAGAAAATTTCGACCCTCTCCCCCTGGGGATAGCCAATTTCCGTTCAGCATCGTGATCCCTTTCAGAGATGAGGAAAAAAACCTTGCCGGGCTCGTCGATTCCCTCAAAAGTCAGACTTTTCCAAACTCCCGGCGTGAGATCATCTTCGTGGATGATCATTCCCGGGACACAGGTTTTGAAAATTTACAGCGATTGATCCGGGATGAACCAGGCTGGAAGTTGATCCGAAACAGCTACAACCCCGGTAAAAAGCAGGCTCTCCTCAGCGGAGTCGGGGAAGCCAGGCATTCATGGATCCTGACCACCGATGCAGACTGCACACTGCCCCCGGGATGGATCGCGGAAATGATGAACCCTACCGGATCAAAACCCGGAGTATTCAAGAGCGGACCGGTAAAATTCACCGCTTCTTTCAATCTGCCGGGAGCATTTCAGGTTTTGGAAACCGCCGCAATGCAATCGGTCACTGCGGCCCTTTTCATCCTCAATACCCCTGCGATTTGCAACGGTGCAAATATGGCCTTCCAAAAGAAATTGTTCCTGGAATCCTTTCCCAGGCTGCACCCCGCTATTTTTTCAGGCGACGACGTCTTTCTGCTTCACATGGCCAAAAAGCGGTCGAAACAATCAGTCGATTATACCTACCGCCGCCCGGCAACCGTCAGCACCGGGGTCGAAAAAAGCATAACCAGGATATTC
>CAZNFR010000002.1:0-79782 GCA_964572225.1 uncultured Bacteroidaceae bacterium | reverse complement strand
AACCTCTCAAACCTGGAGATTTTGATGAAGAAACCAGGGAAAATATAAAGGCCCTTTTGGAACAGGTAGAATCCATTCTTAGCTAGCTGAACCGGTCCATTTTTCAATCCTTTCGTTCAGGGGAAGGACAAAAGGATATAGCTTGCATGCAACACAAAAATTAAAAGCCCCCTCAAGGAAAGAAAAAAATCCCAGGATTGCCACGGGAATCATCCCTGTAGCCAATCCTCCGGTTAAATACAATAATCCGGAAAGTAAAGCCAGACCCAATCCTATCCTGGCAGCAAAAATCTTGGGACCTGCATTGATCATATGACCAGGTAAAGAGAGAGTAACAGTGAGGTAGCGGTTAAAACGAACTATGGGATTAAACCTGCCTTCAAAAATATTTCTGAGGTTAAAATCAATCACCAGCAGCAAAATAAACACCGGATGCGAAGTAAGTATAAAGGATGCAGACAAAAGAAAGGTGAATCCTGCATTTAATCTGCTTAAATTTTCATTGATCCTTTTGTTGGATACGGGACATATTTTTACCATGGTAGTCTACTCTAATTGTATTTACAAATTTGACGAAAGATTCCCGTATTTCTTTCAGATCGATATTTTTTTAATCCTTTTTTAACAGATTGTAAATGAAAACGGCAGCAGAATAAACCTTTCCTGCTGCCGTTTCCGGGAATTATCTTTAACTCTGTTATAATTCTCTGGGGGATTTACCCGCTCTCCAATGCTCTTCAATCTCTTCGAGAGTAATGTTTTTGGTTTCGGGAATATATCTGTATCCCCAGATCAACCCTATTACCGCAATTACTGCATAGACAAAAAACGCACCGGCAGGGTTGGGATCTGCCTCCGTAGCCCCTTCTTTTATTATTTCCATTCCATCTGCCGTAAAGAACCAGGCAAGTTTAAGGAATGTGAAGGTTACAATCGCATTGAACAACCAGTTGGAAAGTGAACCTATACTCATTCCGAGGCCTCTGACTTTTAGGGGGAAAATCTCGGAAATGATCAGCCAGCCCAATGGCCCGAGACTGATGGCAAAGAATAAAATGTAAATCAGAACAGAAGCAACCGTTATGTATTTGAGTGATGGGCCGAGGTTATCCTTCATCAGGAAAAAAGTTCCAAGGGCGGCCAGCGCTATGGCCATTCCGGTTAACCCGATGAAGTAAAGTTTACGCCTTCCGATCTTATCGATAAGAAACATGGAAAGAACCGTGGACAACACATTGACCACACCTACACTCACCGTTGCCGCAATGGCTGCTTTTGGGCCGGCAAATCCTGCAATGATAAATACCGTAGGCGCATAATATATAATGGTGTTAATCCCTACAAACTGTTGAACAAACATGATCCCGATCGCAATGAAAAGGGCAGTCCTGAGCCAGGGTTTGAAGATCTCGGTCCAGTTCGTCGCAGCAACCTTATCCCTCTCAATGTCGGCCTTAATTTTGCGAATGGCCTCATCCACCAGGGCAGGGTCCTCCACCTTGGCAAGAATCTTTCTTCCTTTTTCTTCCTTTCCTTTTCCAATAAGAAACCTCGGAGTTTCAGGAAGGAAAAGCATACCGACAAATAAAATTATTGCCGGAAATATCCCCACATAAAACATCCACCTCCAGGAATAAGGATTACTTTCATCAGCAAAAGCCAGATTGCTGAAATAGGAAACAAGAATACCTATGGTAATCATCAATTGAAAAGAGGATACCAGCGCTCCCCTGATTTTGGTAGGCGAAATCTCGGATATGTACAAAGGAACCGTAAACGATGAAATTCCGATTGCGATACCCAGTACAATCCTTGCAAAGGCAAGGAAACCTGCATTCGGCGAAGCTCCGGTTAAAATCGCTCCAAGGGCAAAGATAACGGAGGTAACCAAAATCACTTTCTTTCTTCCAAAAATATCAGTGATCCTCCCGGAACTTAAAGCTCCAAGTACAGCACCAATAAGGGCCGCTGTGGTGACCCATTCCTGCTGTCCGCTGGTTAATCCCCAACTTTCCTTCAGGAAGGGAAGGGCTCCGGAGATCACACCGGTATCAAATCCAAATAGCAATCCACCCGTCGAAGCAACCGCTGCTATCACGATCACAAGGGTGAGGTTTTGTTTGTTGTTCTGTTTAGCCATGATCAATTTTAGTTTTTAGTGGGCACTAATATACAAACAAGATTGAAAAATTCGTGAGGAAAATGTTAGCAGAATCTCAAAATTCAGGGATTCAAATGCTTATAAATCTGAAAAGGTGAGGAAGATCATTAATTATGTTAAGCTAAATCACCCAAAAAGTCGTGACTTAAGCGAAACTCTAACGTAAATTTGACTAACGATAGTTTAAAAGGGTTAGTTAGTAGTTTTTCATAGTTTTAGGTTTTTAGTTATGGTTAGGGCAAAAAAGGGTGAAGTGATTTCACCCTTTTTGTTTTATTCCCCTCAAGCCAAGGAATTTTCACTTTTTTTTATTTCTTTTATTCCGTAGAATAATACCTGATAGATTAAAAAATTTCATACCCTGAACTATGAAACGCCTTGCCCTCCTGATGCTTCTCTCCTGCATCGGTCTTACCCTGTTTTCCCAGTCCGGGATTAAAACTCCTGAACAGTTTTTTGGTTTCCAACCCGGTAGCGACAGAAATCTAATCGATTATGAAGAACTGATCAGCTATCTGACTGAGTTAGACCTTCATTCTAATCGACTGGAAATGAGAAAAGTGGGGGAATCTCCCATGGGAAAACCCATGTACATTGCCTTTTTCTCCAGTCCGGTAAATATCGTAAAACTGGATTATTACCAGAAACTTAACAAAAAGCTGGCTCTTGACCCCGGGCTTTCCGAAGGCGAACTTAAAGCCATCGTTTCCTCCGGAAAGGTCTTCGTGATGGCCGCACTTTCCATGCATTCTTCCGAAGTAGGCCCCGCTCAATCAGCCCCCATTATTGCACACCGACTTTGTACTTCCAATGAACCCGAAGTACTTGACTGGCTCAGTGAAGTGGTATTTATGATGATCCCTAACCACAATCCCGATGGGATGAATATGGTGGTAAATCATTACCGGGAAACCAGGGGTACAGTACACGAAGGAGCTTCTTTACCCGGGGTCTACCATAAGTATGTGGGTCATGATAATAACCGGGATTTTGTGACTCTTTCCCAAAAAGATACCAAAGTAATTGCACGTATCTATAATACCGAATGGTATCCACAGGTTTTCGTCGAGAAACATCAGATGGGCGCCACAGGTACCCGCTACTTCGTTCCTCCAAACCATGATCCCATCGCCGAAAACGTGGATGAAAGCATCTGGAACTGGACTAAAATCTTTGGCTCCGATCTTATGTATAACATGACCCGGGACAGTCTGGCAGGAGTTTCCCAAAACTACCTTTTCGACGACTACTGGCCAGGCTCAACCGAAACCTGTATCTGGAAAAATGTGATCGGCTTTCTTACAGAATGTGCAAGCGTTCAGACGGCTACTCCCGTTTATATTGAACCTTCCGAACTGAGAGTAGGTGGGAAAGGCCTAGCCGAATACAAGAAAAGCATCAATATGCCCTACCCCTGGCCAGGAGGCTGGTGGAAACTGTCAGATATCGTTGATTATGAGCTGAGTTCCACCTGGTCCATCCTGAATACCGCATGCGAAAACAAAGACAGAATCCTGAGGTTTCGCAATGAAATATGCCGGAAGATGGTGAATATGGGACAGGAAAATCCTCCCTACCAGTATATTCTTCCTGCGGAGCAACATGATCCGGGCGAATTGGTCCATTTGGTCAATTTGCTCCATGAGCATGGAGTAAACGTATATTATCTCACCTCGGATGTGGAACACGAAAATAGCAAATTCAGGGCGGGGGATATTGTAGTACCCCTAAATCAACCCTACCGTGCTTTTATCAAGGAAGTTATGGAGGAACAAAACTTCCCCGTCAGAAGATATACTCCCGGAGGTGAAATTATCAAACCTTACGATATTACCTCCTGGTCCCTGCCTTTGCATAACGGACTCACATGCTATGAGATCAATACCCAAATTGAAGATATCCGAAACAACCTCCATGTGGTCGAACAGCCTTTTACCTTTCGGTCTAAAGCCAATCCCGGCGGAAAATACCTGCTGCTGGATGCTTCCTATAATCTGAGTTATAAAACCGCCTTTCAGCTTAGCGGCATGGGAATAACCCTCTTTAGAACAAAAAAAGACCAAACGATTAATAACCAGCTCCTACCCGCCGGTAGCTTCTATGTGAAATCATCAGACCTAAATGACCAGGCCAGACAGTTTGTCCTGGAACAAGCACTGGATTTTGCCTGGGGCGACACCCAACCCGAAGGGGATAAACTGGAGATTCCCAGGATTGCCCTTGTGGAATCCTGGTTTCACGATATGGATGCCGGATGGACACGGTTTGTGCTCGACTCCTATCATATCCCTTTTACCGTGATTAGACCCGGCAACATCAGTGAAACGGATCTGAGCCTTTTCGATATAATTATATTCCCGGATGAGAGTGAATTTGTCCTCCTTCAGGGTAAATACAGTCAGGGTTCTTCCTATTACGTTTCAAGCTATCAACCTGAATATACCAAAGGAATGGGAAGCAAAGGCCTGCAAAAAGTCCTTGAATTTATCGACAAAGGGGGAAAAGTAGTTTCCTGGGGAGAATCAGTAACTCTTTTCGACGGAAGTAAAAAGATCTATGAAGATACCGACAATATGGAAGAATTCCAGTTGCCCTTCGCTGATCTTAGTAAATCCCTGGAGTCGGCAAACGTATACTGTCCCGGTTCCCTTATGAAAATTAAAGTCACCGACTCACACCCGGTGAGTTATGGCATGCCCGATGAAGTAGGGATATTTTTCAGGGGACGTCATGCCTTCAGAACCACAGTTCCCCGTTTTGACATGGACCGTAGGATAATTGGAATCTTTCCGGAGGAGGATATCCTGATGAGCGGATATTGTGAGAATGAAGAAAAGCTCAGCGACCTGCCAGTCCTGTTATGGATCAAAAAAGGAGAAGGCCAACTGGTCCTCATGGGATTTAATCCGCAATTCCGGGCTTCCACACATTCAACCTATAAATTTCTTTTTAATTCAATTTTACTATAATCTTGTTTAAATTATGAGCTCCAACGAAAAAAAGAACATGATCCGTATCGGAATTCTCCTTGTCCTGCTTTTGGTGATCGTAGTGGTTTCCGTTCGACTTGGAAATACACGGGGATCTGGGGATACAACAAAAAAAGCAAATGATTCCATAGTGCTCTTTAACGGAGAGGATCTGAAGGATTGGGAGGTGATCCTGAAAGATTCAAGTGCAAATCCCGAAGAAACATTCTTCGTGAAAGAGGGAACTCTTGTTACCAGCGGTGAACCTTTCGGCTATATCCGAACCAAAGAATCCTACTCCGATTATAACCTTAATGTGGAATGGCGATGGATGCAAGAGCCCGGTAACAGCGGTGTTTTTCTGCATATACAGGAAGACGGTATATGGCCGGTATGCCTGGAATGCCAGCTGATGAACGGAAATGCAGGAGATTTCGTAGCTTTTCCGGGTTTTACTTTCAATGAACACCAGGATAAGGAAAAGTGGGCCGTAAAAAAACATGCAGAAAGTTCAGAAAACCCTGCAGGGGAATGGAATACCTATGATATCCGGGTTAGAGGGGACAAGGTGGATATTTTCGTGAACGGGGTTCATCAAAATTCAGCAACATCAACCACACATAGCAAAGGATCTATAGCACTGCAAAGTGAAGGAGCCCCACTTCAGTTCCGAAATGTCTACCTGGTTAAGAAGTGATCAGGATTCTTTCCTTAGCTGCTCCAGGGCTTCGGAGGGACTATGAACGGGTTTCTTGCAGGCCCTGTTCCTGCATACGTAGATCAGGTCCTGTCCCTTTTTAAACCGGTTGTTAAACAGGCTGAGAAAACTTTGGTTCTCAGCCCCGGCAATTAGGGCATCCGGGAGGTAATTTCCGCAAAATTCTTTTCTATGTTGCCGGTAGTTTTCTCCCGTAATGACAATTTCCGCAAAATCTTGTAAAAAATAAAGCTGGAGGCTTAACCAATTTGAGAAAAATGAAGGAGACTTGCTAAGGTAGGGCTGAATATTCTGAAGCATCTGTCGTGAAATGGCAAAGTATTCCTGGTTATCAAAAAAACCCGAAGCTAAAAACAAAACCTGAGCCATGACCGAATTCGAGGAGGGTATTACATTATCGGTCACCTCCGATTGCTTGCCCACAGGATTTGCCTCCGAATCGGAGGAATAGTAAAAGACGCCACGCTCTGAATTAAAATACTTTTCTATGCTTCTTTCGATGACCCTCTTTGCAATGGCAAGCCATCCCTCCTCAAAGCTGATCTGATAAACCATTAATAAAGCCATGCTTACAAAGGCATGATCATCAAGGAAACCGGGAATTTCACTTTTATAACTTCTGATCACGGAATAATCCTCCGCCAACAGATTTTCTTTAATAAAGGTCATGGTCTCAAGAGCCCTCATGCGATATTTTTCTTCTCCGGTCGACTGAAAAGCATCGGCCAGTGCCATAACCATTAGAGCATTCCAGGAAGTCAGAACCTTGGTATCCAGGGAGGGTTTAACCCGGGAGCTACGAACATCCAATAATTGATCCTGAGATGAAGACAAGGAAGCGAGAATCTCTTCCTCCTCTTTACCGGAATCTGCCGCCAGTTCTTTAATGCTGCGACTTATGGCCAGAATGTTTTTTCCTTTCTCCCAATTGCCTTCCTCCTTTATGTTGAACCTCCGTGTAAATATGTCAAGATTATCACCTTCAAGAGTATTTTCGATTTCTGTAAGGGTCCAGGTATAATACCGACCTTCCTCTCCCTCACTGTCAGCATCCATAGCAGCATAATACCCTCCATCGGGGCCCAAAAACTCATTTTCAAGAAAATAAAAACAATGATCCAGGGTAGTCCGGTATAAAGGATCCCGGGTAACGGAGTATGCCTCACTCAACAGGCTGATAAACTGTGCGTTATCATATAACATTTTTTCAAAATGAGGCACAAACCAGTATTTGTCGGTTGAGTAGCGTGCCATTCCCCCTCCCAGCTGATCATAAATTCCCCCCTTGATCATCTTATGAAGGCTCAGGTTAACCTGACGGACTACCTCCTTATCACCGGTTTTGTGATAGTACCTGATAAGAAACTTAAACAGGGAGGGTAGGGGAAACTTCGGCACCCTCGATAAACCACCCTCCAGGGTATCAAACTCATTTTTAATTTGATTTATGACCGGGGCAAGATCACATAGCTCTTTTTGAAAGCTTTTTTTCTTAATAAGTTCCGCATTATTGATCCCGTCGCACAATCCTTCAGCATGGGTAAGGATTTTTTGTGGATCCTCTTTCCATACTATTGCCAGTTGTTCACAGATCTCCCGGAACTGAAAAGCGGGATAATAGGTTCCTCCATAAAAAGGTTTGCCCTCATGAGTTGCGAAACAGCTAAGGGGCCAGCCTCCGCTTCCCGTCATTAACTGTATGGCCGACATATAGATCTGATCAATGTCCGGCCGCTCCTCCCGATCCACCTTAATGCTTATGAAATGACGGTTCAACAGATCGGCAATGGCCTGATTGGTAAAGGTTTCCCTTTCCATTACATGGCACCAGTGACAGGCAGAATATCCAATACTGATAAAAATCAGTTTGTTCTCTTTCTTTGCTTTTTCCAGGGTTTCATCCGACCAGGGATGCCAGTCGACCGGATTATTCGCATGCTGCCTCAGATACAGGCTATTCTCCTTAGCAAGACGGTTTGGCATATTCGCAGCTTTTTGATCATTATACTAACATAAATATGTTAAATATGTTTACCCGCAAAGCTTGCGTTGCTGTAGTTTATTTAAGAACTTTAAAGCAAAAATGGCAAAACATAAAATTGCAGATCACTACCAGAAAGTCAGACAATACCATCCTGATTTTATAAAAGCTGTGGAATACCTTGGAGAAACCGCCAAGGCTGCCGGTCCTCTTGATCATAAGACCGCTCACCTGATTCAGCTTGCAGCAGCCATCGCCGTGAGATCTGAAGGCGCAGTTCATTCCCATACGAAAAGAGCGTTGGATGCTGGTCTGACTAAAGAGGAGATAAGGCATACCGCCATTATTCTTACCAACACCCTTGGTTTTCCCAACATAATGGCAGGACTTAGCTGGATGAATGATATTCTGGATGAGGATTAGGTTCTGACGCCCTTCGGAAAGCTACTGCCCATCCTCCAGCTCTTCCAGGGCCTTCTCCATATCCTTTTCAAGCTTTTCCAACCTGGCTTTTTCTTTCTGGAGCTCTTTTTTGTTTTGCTCAATATCCTGAATAATTGAGTCACGGGTGCTTTCACTCATGGAGCTTTCGATCACCGCCTGCATTTCGATGTCCAATTCCTGCATGGCCCTTTCAGCCTCCCTTAAGGCGATTTCTATGCTTTGACCGATCATTTCCATGTCAATCATTTTTATGCTCTCCATCGCTACGGCCATGGCTCCTTCAATGATACCCGAAAGGTCAAGGTTCATGGTTTCCTTCATGGCTATCCGGGCCTCTTCCAATGCCATTCTTACTTCTTCATTTTCAAGACCAGCCTCATTAATGGCATTTTCAATCTCCCGGTTTATTTCTTCCCAGTCCACCTCAGCCATAGCCTTTTCCACTTCTCTCTGAATACTGTCCATATTTACCCTGGCCATTTCAGCTTCGATCTTTTCAATTTCGGCCGCATCAATTTCAGCCCGGGCCTTTGCCAGCTCTTCAAGAGCCTCTGCTCTTACCTGTTCAAAGTCGACAGCTTCCATCTCCTCGCGTGCTCTTTCCAGCTCTCGTTCCACTTCTTCCATGTCAACCGCTGCCAGCTCTTGCTCTGCAAGGGCAACTTCCCTTGCTGCCCTCCGCACTTCCTCGAGACTGGCTTGAATGACTGCCCTGAATTCAGCATACTGCTCGGGCGGAACCTCATCATCATCCACTTTAACCGAAGAAAGCCGGCCCTCCGAAAAATTCAGTTCAATGGTCTCTTCCTTACCTTTTTTGTTTTTCCTTTGAGTGGTAATTTTTCCGTTATCAATATTAATAATGGTGTCGGATACAATCTCAGGTCCCACATTATTCCTTAAATGAATAGATGCATCCTGGGCTGATGGGTCCCCGTTTCTTGCCTGCCCGATCGACAGAGTCGCAGATCCGGTAAGTAATATGGTTGCAAAGCCGGCAATCACAATGATGCCTGCAAATATTCGATCTGATACTTTAGTCTTCATGGTGTTCTGATTTAATATTCGTTTGATTCGTTCAAGTAAATGACTCTTTTTGTGACCCAGTGCCACTGCCGGATAGGAGATTTTGATTTTTAACTCCTCAAGGTTTGCCAATGCCCTGACATACTCTGCGGTATCCGAGCAAACCTTGAGTGCAATATCATCACAGCAGTTTTCCCTTTCCTTCCGGATCCTGGAAGAAATCAGATATACCAATGGATGATAGAAAAATATAACTTCAATGATCGATTGAAATAAATTCTGTAAAAAGTCATTCCGCTGAATATGTGCTAATTCATGTGCAAGAATGGCCTCCATCTGATTGAAGGGGATGTGGGCGAATGTGCCTGCAGGCACTATGATTAAAGGTTTGAAATATCCAAGAACCATAGGAACCCTGGCAAGAACCGATTCCTTTAATTCAATTCTCCGCGATAGGGAAAACCGATCAAGTAAGCGCTGAAATTTTTCCTCAATATCTGCAGAAACAGACTTTATTCCCCTATATCTGAGCTTTCTAAGGTAAAGGTATCCTGCAAGTAAGCGGATACCCAGAATTAGAATTCCGGCAAAATACCCGTATACCAGATACGGAAGATACCAGGGATTCTCATCCAGACTGCTTTTGGTCTTGATTACTGATTTTTGCGGTAATGCTTGCGTTGGGGATGCCGTAAAAGCCTCTTCTGAAGGGATTGATCCTTCACTATATTTTTCAACGATGATCACAGAACTATTGTCCCGGTTCTGGTAGTAGGCAAATGTGCCTGCAGACAACAGAAAGGCCAGGATCAGAGATAGATAACTCACGGTATACCTCAAGCCTGAACTTCCCTTACGCAATAGTTTTATCAGTCCCAGTAAAATCAAATATACCAGGGTAATCTGCCATAAGGAATGCAGCAGAGTCACACCAATGTTATAAACCAGGTCCTTATCCAGGATATCAGGATTCATATTATTGTTCTTTTTCCAGTTTTTCAATCAATTTTCTAATCTCTAAAAGTTCATCGGCCGTGGTTTGATGATTGCCCAGAGCCTGCATAACCAGTCTCGATGCCGATCCACCAAAGGCAGAATCTACCAGTTTGTCAATCAATCCCGATTGTATATTCTTGCGTTCAATTACGGCAGAGTATACATGAGATTTCCCATTTCCCTTCCTTTCCAGCAAGCCCTTCTCAAACATGATCTGCATGATTTTTAAGGTGGTGGTGTAACCCACTTTCCTTTGCTGATTCAATCTCTCATTAATGAATCTGACAGTGGAGGGACCATTCTCCCATATGACATCCAGAATCTCAAGCTCGGAATCTGTAGGCTGTTGAAATGTACTTTTTCTCATGAATAAATATTTACGAATTATTTCGTAGCAAATATATACGAATAGATTCGTAGTGTCAAGTATTTTGTACGAAAATATTCGTAATAAATGTTAAAAAAATGTAAACTAATAGAATACCGTATATTACATTTCAGATATTGCGGTTGTTTTCCGGTTACTTAAGGATCTTTTCTATTCATTCATTTTTCTATATTTGTATAAAACCAGTTTCATGATAAACAGGATCCGAAAATTCGCACAGGAGGAAGTTTGGAATACCTCCCTGCACGATAAACCCCGCCATCAATTGTTCCTGATCAAACAGGTAAGGATTATAATTCTGGCTTTCCGAGGATTTATGGAAGACAGGGTCAGGATAAGGGCCTCAGCACTCACGTATTTCTCTATGCTTTCCATTGTACCTATTGCGGCAATGGGATTTGGCGTGGCAAAAGGTTTTGGTTTTAAGGCCAAAATGGAGGATTTCATCATTGAGAATTTCAAGGGACAGGAGGAGGTGATCGATTATGTGATCCGCCTGTCGGACGATGTTCTCGCCGATGTTCAGGGAGGGTTGCTTGCAGGGATCGGATTGGTGGTTCTGATCTGGTCCGTTATGCAGGTTTTGACCAACATCGAAAATTCCTTTAACGCTATTTGGCAGATTAAAAAGCCCCGGGCTTTTTTCAGGAAACTTACCGACTACCTTTCCATAATGATGATCGCTCCCTTGCTGGTGATCGTTTCGAGTTCTGTAATGGTCTATGTATCAACTCAGATGAGCAATGCATCCAACGAAATAGAGATAATCAGGGCTCTCACCCCGGTACTGGAATTTGTATTCAGACTTTTACCCTATGCATTGGTCTGGCTTCTGTTCACCCTGGTATATATGATCATGCCCAATACCAAAGTAAAGTTCAAGTATGCACTTATTGCCGGGGTAATTGCAGGCACTCTGTTTCAGGTCGGACAATGGGCATATATCCATTTCCAGATCGGAGTCTCCAAATACAGCGCCCTTTATGGTACGTTTGCAGCCCTTCCGCTTTTCCTTTTTTGGTTGCAGTTGAGCTGGCTCATTGTTTTACTGGGTGCAGAAATATCCTTCGCCTATCAAAATGTGGATAACTATGAATTCGAATCCGAATCTCTTGAAGTGAGCAGACACAAGAAAAGACTACTCTCCTTGCTTATTACCCACTACATAGTCAAAGGATTTGAAAAAGGAAATCCCCCCCAAACTAGCACCCTGATCAGCCATGACCTGGGCATACCCATCCGGCTTGTTCGTCTGATCCTTTTTGACCTGCTCAAAACGGGAATCATTGTGGAAACCATAACCGACTCTCCCAAGGAAAACGGATATCTGCCAGGTCTTGACATTAACAGGATCTCCATTCATTATGTCATAAAAAAGCTTGATATGATTGGCAGAGATGAGATTGTGGTTAAAGAATCCGATTCTTTGAGGAAAATAGCCTTGCTGGATGACAAGATGTTCGATCACCTGAAAAACTCCAACAATAACATCCTTTTGAAGGATATTTCTGAAGCATCAGAATTATCAGACAAAGAGACAAACTGATTAATACTTTTGGAATTTAACCTCGGGGTTTATTTGATAATTCAAATTCCTTTTACTATAATTGTGTCGAATTTTAAGAGATGATTAAAATACATGCACATATTATAATCTGGCATCATCACCGGATGAATTGATTTTAGTGTGCAAATGATTAATAACAATTAATTGGTGAGGTTTGCACATACTGCAAGCCTTTTTTATTTTAAATTCATATGGAAACGCTCAAAATAGCTGTTCAGAAATCCGGAAGACTAAGTGAAAAATCCATGGATCTGTTAAATGAATCCGGAATCAAACTGGCAAACGGGAGCCGGAAACTAATCTCCCTCTCCTCGAATTTTCCTTTAGAAGTCCTTTTCCTCAGAGATGATGATATCCCTCAGTACGTCACCGATAAAGTTGCAGATATCGGAATTGTCGGTGAAAATGTAATCCTGGAGAAGGACTGCAGGGTTGAAATGGTAAAAAGACTTGGCTTTTCCCGTTGCCGGCTTTCCCTCGCAATCCATAAAAGTGAAGAGTATACGGGTCCCGGATTTTTTCAGGGTAAGAAAATTGCCACTTCCTACCCAGTAATCCTATCCCGTTTCCTGGAAGAGAAAAAAATCGATGCCGAAATTCATGTTATCAGCGGATCCGTGGAAATTGCGCCGGGGATCGGACTTGCCGATGCGATTTTTGACATCGTCAGCACAGGTTCAACCCTCATAAGCAATGGCTTAAAAGAGGTTGAAACCGTGGTCAATTCCGAGGCAGTGTTGATCTCGAATCCGGATCTCCCCGCATCAAAAAGGGTCATCCTCGACAAATTGCTTTTCCGTATTAACGCCGTCCTTTCAGCAGTTAGCAATAAATACATCCTTTTGAATGCCCCGAACAACCGACTTCCGGAAATTATCGAAGTTTTGCCGGGCATGAAATCTCCTACGGTAATGCCCCTTGCCGAAGAGGGATGGAGCTCCGTACACTCTGTTTTAAAAGAAAACCAGTTCTGGGAGGTAATCGACCGGCTTCGCGAGCTGGGTGCCCAGGGCATCCTGGTGATCCCCATTGAAAAAATGATTGTCTGAATCCCCCAAAACGAAAAATTACCCAAATGAACATAATTAAATACCCTTCTGAGGAGAACTGGAAATCCATTCTGGAGCGTCCGGTTTTCAACTTCGACTCCCTGATGGGAACTGTGAAGGAAATCCTGGCGGATGTAAAGAAGAATGGTGATAGCGCAATACAAGCTTATACAAAGCAATTCGACAAAGTAACCCTGAATGAGATTGCCGTTTCAGAGGTGGAACTTACCTATTCCAAATATGAGGTAAATGAAGAACTCAAAAAAGCCATCGAACTGGCTCGCAGAAATATAGAGCATTTCCACTCCATGCAGGTAAACCGGTTTGTGAATACGGAAACCACACCGGGTGTTCGGGTCTGGCAAAAAACCATTGCCATTGAAAAAGTGGGCCTCTATATCCCCGGTGGATCAGCCCCACTGCTATCAACCCTGCTAATGCTCGCTGTGCCAGCGAACATTGCCGGTTGTTCAGATATCATCGTGTGTACCCCTCCGGGCCAACAGGGTAAGATCGACCCGGCCATACTTTACATATCCAATATCCTGGGAATCAATAAGGTGTACAAAATTGGGGGTGCCCAGGCCATCGCTGCCATGGCCTATGGCACAAAAACCGTCCCTTCAGTCTACAAAATCTTTGGCCCTGGAAATCAATACGTAACTGCGGCGAAAATGCTTGTGAGCCTTGAAAATATTGCGATCGACATGCCTGCAGGACCTTCTGAGGTTGCGGTAGTTGCCGACGAATCCAGTAATCCGGCCTTTATTGCCTCAGACCTGCTTTCACAAGCCGAACACGGGCCCGACAGCCAGGTGATGCTGGTAACCAAAAGTGAGAGTCTGATAGCGAAAGTAGAGACAGAACTGGAAAAACAACTCGAGGATCTGCCGCGAAAGGAAATAGCCAAAAAAGCCCTCGACAACTCCCGAATCATCCTAATGAAAGATGATGACCAGATTATGAATCTCATTAATCTGTATGCACCAGAGCATCTTATTATTAATACATTGAATTACAAAGAATTAGGTGAAAAAGTAATCAATGCTGGATCGGTATTTCTGGGAGAATATACTCCCGAAAGTGCAGGTGACTATGCTTCAGGGACCAATCATACCCTACCCACGAATGGAAATGCCCGGGCATACAGCGGCGTTAATCTTGCCAGCTTTATGAAAAAGGTTACCTTTCAGGAAATTACAAAATATGGCTTGTTTAATATAGGTCCAGCAGTTGAACAACTTGCAGATGCCGAGGAACTTAAAGCACATGGAAGGGCAATCAGTATCCGAATGAATACAGCCAACAATTACAAAAAATGAAGCTCCTGTATTTTTAATCAAGTAAGCAATTCAATACATCTTTGTAAACAAACCAAATTTCTAATATGAAATTTAACCTGGAAGAGATAATCCGCCCCAATATCCGGAAGATGAGTCCTTATTCTTCGGCCAGGGATGAGTACGATGGGGAAGATGCAGTATTGCTGGATGCAAATGAGAACCCGTTTAATCCACCCTACAATCGTTATCCCGATCCCCGCCAAAGAATGTTGAAGGAGAAGATCGGTGCACAACTCGGTGTTTCAGCAGGGAATATATTTCTGGGCAATGGTAGTGATGAGGCAATCGATCTGCTAATCCGCATAAGCTGTGAACCGGGAAATAGCCGTATCGTGGCAATCGAACCCAGTTATGGAATGTATCAGGTAGCAGCCGAGACCAACGATGTGGAACTGGTGAAAGTACTACTAAATAAAGATTTTAGCCTTAATCCGGATGCCATCCTGGAGAAATGTGATCCCAGGACACGCCTCATTTTTCTGTGCTCCCCTAATAATCCAACTTCCAATCTATTGGAAACCCCTGCCATCCTCAAAATTGCTGAAAATTTCATGGGTCTTCTGGTGGTTGACGAAGCCTATATCGAATTTTCCGGTTCAGAAGGTCTTATCAGAGAACTGGCCGATTACCCCAACCTCGTCCTTCTTAGAACTCTCTCCAAATCATGGGGCCTGGCAGGGATACGCCTCGGAATGGCCCTGGGTTCCGCCTCCATCATCTCATACCTGGGCAGGATTAAATATCCCTATAACCTGAATTCGCTTACTCAGGATTATGCGATGAAAGCCTTTAATAACACAAGGGAAAAGGACAGCTTCATTCAGGAAATTTTAAAGCAGAGGGATCTGCTGAGATCCAGTCTCTCCGGCTTAAGCTATGTTGAAAAAATATACCCTTCCGATGCCAATTTTCTTTTGGTTAAGGTTAAAGGGGCAAGGGAACTGTATAATTATTTGAAAGACAGGTACTATATCGTAAGAGACCGGTCCTCCATGCCTCTTTGTGAGGGATGCCTTAGGATCACCATAGGTACCCGGGAAGAAAATGAAGGTCTCGTTAATCTATTGCAAAAATATACGGGATCATGAAAAAAGTTTTATTCCTGGACAGGGATGGCACGCTCATCATCGAACCTCCTGAAGATTTTCAGGTCGATTCCCTTGAGAAGCTTGAGTTCTATCCGGCAGTTTTCAGAAATTTGTATCAGATTCATCATAACCTGGATTTTATACTGGTGATCGTAAGTAACCAGGACGGACTGGGAACGCCTTCTTATCCACGGGAACATTATGAAAAAGTTCAGGAAAAATTCATTCAGGCTTTTCGCAATGAAGGAATTGAATTTGAGGAGGTAATCATTGATGAAACTCTTCCTGAACAAAACGCTCCGACAAGAAAACCGGGAACAGCCCTCCTGGAGAAATACATGAATGGGGGATACGATTTGGAAAATTCTTATGTGATCGGGGACCGGTTTACCGATGTTGAACTTGCCAGGAATCTGGGATGTAGAGCAATTCTGATAGGCGATGAGAGCAAACAGGAAGCTCTTAATAAGGAGGACTATCACCAGGCTTGTGAGCTGATTACCCACTCCTGGGACCAGATCAGGGAGCACCTTTCAACCCGGGGAAGAAAAGCAGTGGTACACAGGGAAACCAGTGAGACTTCCATTTATATTTCCCTGAATCTCCAAGGTTCAGGGAAAGCAGATATCAGCACCGGACTTGCATTTTTCGATCATATGCTGGAACAGATCCCCAAACATTCCGGGGTCGATCTTGAAATAAAAGTGAAAGGAGACCTCGAAGTCGATGAGCATCACACTATCGAGGATACAGGTCTTGCGCTGGGTGAGGCTTTTCTCAAGGCTCTGGGGACAAAAAAGGGAATTGAAAGATATGGTTTTCTCCTCCCCATGGACGAAAGTCTGGCACAAGTAGCCATCGATTTCGGAGGTAGAAACTGGATCGTCTGGGATGCTTATTTTAAAAGGGAAAAAATTGGGGATATGCCCACTGAGATGTTCTTCCATTTCTTCAAATCCTTTACCGATTCAGCCCGGTGCAATCTGAACATAAGTGTCAAAGGGGATAACGAACATCATAAGATCGAAGGGATATTCAAAGCCTTCTCCCGGGCCTTGAAAATGGCCATAAGACTGGATCCGAACAGCAATACTGTCCCCAGTACAAAAGGAACGATTTAGCGTGGAAAATCAGGAAAGTATAACAAAAAAAGATAAAAATCTGCCCCTTTGGGCTTTAATAAACTAACTGAAAATCAATTCGTTTTGAAAATTGCCATCATAAAGTACAATGCAGGGAATATACGGTCAGTCAGCTTTGCTTTATCAAGACTGGGATATAAGTCGGAGGTTACCGACGATTTCCAATATATCCGCTCGGCCGATCGTGTTATTTTTCCCGGGGTAGGGGAAGCAGAAACGACCATGAATTACCTTAAGAAAGCCGGAATTGATTCACTACTGAAAGAACTGACCTCCCCGGTGTTGGGCATTTGCCTTGGATTACAGCTTATGTGCAAACACTCGGAAGAAGGGGATACCCCTTGTCTGAATATTTTTGACATTGCAGTTAAAAAATTCAGTCCGGGAGGAAAAATACCCCATATGGGATGGAACTCACTCGAAAATATGAAGGGACCGCTCTTTACAGGTCTGGCCCCCGAACCTTACGTGTATTTTGTCCATAGTTATTTTGCCGAGCTCTCTGAGTATACTGTGGCAACCTGCAGGTATAACAATGAATTTAGTGCCTCTCTTCAAAAAGACAATTATTTTGCCACCCAGTTTCACCCCGAAAAAAGCGGAGATCCCGGACACATTATTCTGCAAAACTTTATAAACCTGAAATGATCCTTATACCTGCCATCGATATAATTAACGGGAAGTGTGTAAGGCTCTCAAAAGGCGATTACAACCGAAAAACCGTATATGCAGACGATCCGCTGGAAATGGCGAAAATGTTTGAGGATTGGGGATTGAAGCATTTGCATCTGGTGGATCTGGACGGGGCCAAAGCCAGCCACATCGTGAACAGGGATGTCCTTGAAAAAATCGCATCCCAAACCTCCCTGATCATTGATTTTGGAGGAGGGGTGAAAACCGATGAGGATATTCGAATTGCTTTTGAATCGGGTGCCTCCATGGTGACAGGCGGAAGCATCGCGATAAAGGATCCGGATCGCTTTCTCTCCTGGTTGAAAAAGTATGGCAACAGCCGTATTATCCTGGGGGCTGATCACCGGAATGGCATGATCGCAACCGATGGCTGGACCGAGGCCAGCCAGGTTCCACTCATGAAGTTTATTTCAGACTATCACGATAAAGGGATTATTTATGTGATATCCACAGACATATCCCGGGATGGAATGCTGCAGGGACCTTCTACCTTAACCTATGCTGAAATATTGAAAGGATTGCCGGAGATTAAACTTATTGCCAGCGGAGGGGTCAGCAGCCTGAAGGATATTCTCGAATTAAGAAGGGCAGGACTTTTCGCGACCATTGTCGGGAAAGCCATTTACGAGTCAAAAATTAGTGAAAAGGAAATAAAGGAATACCTAAATACCTGAAAAATATGCTTGCAAAACGAATCATTCCCTGCCTGGATATCAGGGATGGAAAAACAGTGAAGGGTATCAATTTTTTAAACATCCGGGATGTCGGCGACCCGGTCGAACTGGGCGCCAAATATGCCAGAGAAGGAGCGGATGAACTGGTGTACCTCGATATAACCGCTACCCATGAGAAAAGGAAATTATTTACCGACCTGGTACGTCGCATTGCAGAACATTTAAATATTCCCTTTACCGTTGGGGGAGGGATCAATGAGATTAAAGATGCCGGTAAACTTTTGGATGCCGGAGCCGATAAGATCTCGGTAAACTCATCTGCAGTCCGCAATCCGCAGCTGGTTAGTGAAATTGCCGGTAGCTTTGGAAACCAATTCGTAGTGGTCGCTGTGGACGCAAAATTGGAAACAGATGGGAAATGGTGGGTTTATGTGAACGGAGGAAGAAAAAAAACAGATAAGGAGCTTTTTTCCTGGACCCGCGAAGCCGAATCAAGAGGAGCCGGGGAAATTCTCTTTACTTCCATGAACCATGACGGAACGAAAAATGGTTTTGCCAATGATGCACTGGCCAGGCTGACTTCATCCTTGTCTATCCCGGTGATTGCCAGCGGCGGGGCCGGAAGTGAAAAGGATTTTCTTGATGTTTTCATTGAGGGAAAAGCCGATGCAGCCCTGGCTGCCAGCATTTTTCATTTCAATGAGATCCCCATTCCCAGATTGAAGAAAACTCTTAAAGAAAATAACATAACCATTCGATAAACTATGGATCTGGATTTTTCAAAACTAAACGGACTGGTCCCTGCCGTAATACAGGATGACGACTCAGGAGTAGTACTCATGGTCGGCTTTATGAACAAAGAATCGTTGAAAAAAACGAAAAAAACCGGGCTGGTAACTTTCTGGTCAAGGTCCAAAGAACGATTATGGACCAAAGGGGAGGAGAGCGGTAACTACTTAAAAGTAAAGGAAATTATTCCTGATTGCGATAAAGATACCCTGCTAATTAAAGCCATACCCTCCGGACCCGTCTGCCATACCGGACAGGATACCTGTTTCGATGAAAAGAACCACGAAGGAATAGATTTCCTGCAGACTCTCGAAGACCTGATTTACCGAAGAAAAAAGGAAATGCCCGAAGGCTCCTATACTACGAAACTATTTAAAAAAGGAGTAAATAAAATTGCGAAAAAACTGGGTGAAGAAGCCGTTGAACTGGTGATCGAAGCCAAAGATAGTAATGATGAACTTTTTCTCAATGAAGCCGCAGATCTTTTGTACCACCTCGAAGTTCTTCTGGTTGAAAGAGGTAAAAGGCTCAAAGACGTAGCTGCAGTCCTGAAAGAGAGACATAAAAAGTAAGGTCACCAGAGTTGGGCCCTTTCTTCAGCCATTATATGCATAGGCTTACCCTCTTCAATTCCAAATGCCTCATGAAATTCGGGCATATTTGCAAGGGGACCGTTTACCCGCAGACTGCCGGATGAGTGTACATCCTCACGTACCCTTCTTAACAACTCCTCCCTGGTAATATTCTGTGCCCAGACATGAGCATAGGAAAGAAAAAAACGTTGAATTGGGGTATACCCTCCGGTTTTTTCCTCAGGAGAATTCTTTTCCCATGCAATTTTAAGCGCTGTGAGCGCAACATACAATCCCCCCAGATCTGCAATATTCTCCCCAAGAGTCAGCTTCCCGTTTGCATGCACTCCATCAACGATTTCCACCTTGTTAAACTGTTCCACAAGTATGGCTGCTTTCTCCTCAAATCTTGCAGAATCCTCATCCGTCCACCAATCCTTCAGATTTCCTTCTTTATCATATTTTCTTCCCTGATCATCAAATCCATGGGTCATTTCATGTCCGATTACCATCCCGATGGATCCATAGTTAATCGCATCGTCTCCCTCAGGATAAAAAAACGGCGGCTGAAGAATCCCTGCTGGAAAAACAACCTCATTTCGGCTGGGACTATAATAAGCATTCACCGTTTGCGGTGTCATGGCCCATTCATCCGGATCTACAGGTTTTCCAATTTTGTTCATCCTGTATTCGAGATTGAACCGTGATGCTGACTTTATATTTGCAAAAAAATGTTCCGCACTGATTTCCAAACCTGTATAATCTCTCCACTTTTCCGGATATCCGATTTTCACCCTCATTCTGGCAAGCTTGTCTTTGGCCAGTTCACGTGTGGCTTCACTCATCCAGGTCGATTCCCCCATCCTAAGGGCAAGAGCTTCCCTGAGATTTTCAACCATTTCCAGCATTCTGGCTTTAGCAGAGGAAGGGAAATGACGCTCTACGTACTTTTGTCCAATGGCTTCACCCAGCGCTATATCAGCAAGGTTTATGACTCTTTTCCATCGGGGCTGAAGACTGCTTTTTCCCGAAAGGTATTTACCATAAAAATCAAAATGGGCATTTACCAGGGCGGAATTTAGATAGGGGGCAGAAGAGTTTATTACCTGCCACTGAAGGTAATACTTCCAATGATTAAGATCCGTTTCCCTGAACATCCTGCTTATTTCCCTGAAAAAATCAGGCTGGGCAAGGTTTATTTCTCTTACCTCCGGAGTTCCCATTTGTGTGAGATATTCATTCCAGGGAAATTCAGAAAACTCACTGATTACCTCCCCGATCGCTTTCTTATGGTAGGTTTTCTCGGGATCCCTTCTCTCAAGTCTCGTCATACTGGACCTGGCAAGATTTTCTTCCATCCCGAATATTATTTCCGCAATTTCAGGTGAGGCAGTTTCATGAAATCCTGCATGATTAAACAAACTTACAATGTATTCCCGGTACCGGGACCGTATTTCTTCAGATTTCTCATCCTGCAAAAGATAATAATCAACATCGGGAAGTCCGAGGCCCCCCTGGTATAAATTGGCAATTATCATGGAAGAGTTAGCCTTGTCTGGAGCACCAAAATAATGAAAGAGAAGCTGATTGTTCTCTGTGTGAAATTCTACAAGGCAATTACACAGACTATTTATGTCTTTTATTTTTTCAATTCTTTCCAGATCCTTCCTGATTGGCTCCATACCCAGGCTTTCAGCCATGGCCTCATTCATTCCCGCAGTAAAAAAATCACCGATCTTCTTTTCAATGCTCCCTTCCCCATTTTCTTCTGCTGAAAGGTCCTCAATAAGAGTCCGGATTAAAACCTGATTTTGCTCTGCAAGCTTATCAAAGGTGCCGTAACGACTAAATTCGGGGGGCAGGGGGTTCTTTTTTATCCATCCTCCATTGGCATATTGATAAAAATTCGTCCCGGGATCTGTGGTGGGATCGATGAAATCCAAAAAATCAGACATAATTATTCCGTTTATTGAAGTCTTAAAACTACGTATTTTTTTACTTCAACAAAATAAAGAATCGCAGGTTTTTGGGATCAAAAAGACAGAATGGTCTTTTTGATGATCTCCATAGCTTCCCTTAACTGTTCTTCCGTGATTACCAAAGGAGGGGCAAATCTGATGATATGCTCATGTGTGGGTTTTGCAAGGAGACCGTTATCCTTCAAGGCAACACAAACATCCCAGGCGGTTTTTCCATCCTTGGGTTTGATTACAATCGCATTCAGCAGACCTTTACCTCTGACCAGCTCAACCATGGGAGAATGAATGGATTTCATTTCCGCTCTGAAGATCTCCCCAAGATTCCGGGCATTCTCTTCAAGATTTTCTTCCTTGATTACTTCCAGGGCAGCAATGGCTACCTTGGCAGCAACGGGATTTCCTCCATAGGTAGATCCATGTTCCCCGGGTTTGATGGTAAGCATTATTTCATCATCCGCAAGTACAGCAGAAACCGGATATACTCCTCCCGACAATGCCTTACCCAGGATCAGGATGTCGGGTCTGACATCCTCATGATCACAGGCAAGAAGTCGTCCTGTCCGGGCAATACCCGTTTGAACCTCATCGGCAATAAACAGAACATTTTTGGATTTGCATAGCTCATAAACCTTACTCAGATAGCCGTCTTCCGGAACATATACGCCGGCTTCCCCCTGTATGGGTTCAACCAGAAAGCCTGCTACCAATGGATCTTCCAATGCTTTTTCCAGGGCCGGTATGTCGTTGTAGGGGATCTTGATAAACCCGGGGGTATAAGGTCCAAAGCCCTTATAAGAATCAGGGTCGGTCGACATGGAAATAATGGTGATCGTCCGTCCATGAAAATTACCCTCGCAAACCACAATTTTCGCTTCATTTTCAGGTATTCCCTTTTTTTCATAGGCCCATTTGCGACATAATTTTAACGCCGTTTCGTCACCTTCAGCACCACTATTCATCGGTAATACCTTGTCATAACCAAAATACCGGGTCACAAATTCCTCAAACTCACCCAGGACACTGTTGTAAAATGCCCTCGAGGTCAGATTCAGCTTTTTGGACTGCTCACAAAGGGCATTAACGATTTTAGGATTACAATGTCCTTGATTTACAGCAGAGTAAGCGGATAAAAAATCGAAATACTTTTTTCCTTCCACATCCCATACATACACCCCTTCTCCCCGGTCAAGTACAACCGGCAGGGGATGGTAATTGTGCGCACCATATTTATCTTCTCTGCTGATATAATCCTGTGTATTCATGAAGGTATTTTTTTTGATTAAACAATAAGATTCAAAAATACTTTATTGATTCGAAAAAACAGGGGCTTTTGATAAAATTATCCACTACCAATCAAAATTCACCTGAAGGGATTATCCAGCCCCTTACTCAAGAACATTTTAATACCAGAAATGTTACTATTTCAAAGATATAGATCATGGAAATGAACGTGAAAACAATACATCCCCTGATTAGCAAAAGACGGTCTGTGGTGTCCTTCTCACCAGACTTGCCGGACCACAAAGATATGAAGCTGCTTTTTGATGCAGCAAGATGGGCACCCTCAAGCCGGAATGCACAACCCTGGAGTTTTATTTATGCTTTAAAGGATGAAGGGGCCGAATTTGAAAAACTGGCAGATCTACTTAATGATGGAAATTATTGGGCAAAGGAGGCCCCGGCTCTGATCCTTACCCTTGCTCAGGTAATATCAGACTATAATAACAAACCTAATGCCTATGCTATGCATGATCTGGGAATGGCTACGGCAAACCTGATGATCCAGGCAACATCCATGGGCTTCTACCTTCATCCCATGGCAGGTTTCAATGCGGAAAAAGCCGTTGAGGTATTCAAAATCCCTGAAGAATTCAAACCGGCAGCCATGATAGCTCTGGGATACCACGGTGAAATAGACCACCTCCCTGTAGAGCTCAAAAGACGGGAATTAAAAAAACGCTCAAGAAAAAATTTGAATGAATTTGTTTTCCAGGGTACCTTCGGAAATCCGGCATCTAAAATTTCGCCGTAAGCTTAATATTGAACCTTCTTGATGTGAGGTAATTAGGGACAGCAAACTGACCTGGAACCCCTGCCTGACTTCCCACAGTCCTAACCCATAAATAAGATATGGTGTTATTTATACCCAAGAGATTGAAAATTTCGGCACTTACCCATATGTCGGTAAAATGACGAAAAGGATTGTTCTCCCCTAAAACCGAATCCTGCCTCTTTAGTACTTTTGAAAACCCTATGTCAACCCTGCGATAAGCAGGAAGCCTGTATACATTGTCATAACGGTCGCGGTCGGGCGACCCATATGCCAGCCTGGAACCATAAAGGAAATTCAGGCTGACTTTATAATCCGGATTATTCGGCAGATAATCCTGAAAGAAAAGCCCGAAAGTCATGAGCTGATCCGTAGGTCGTGGATAAAATCCTGGCTCAATCCTTTCCTGGTTTCCCTCTTCATTTTCAATTATATAAAAATCCCCATCTATGTTTTCCCGCGTCCTGAGAAAGGACAGACTGGCCCAGGATTCTGCTCCTTTCACAAATTCACCGTTAATCTTGAAATCAATTCCTGTCGCATACCCACGGGCAAGATTATCTCCCGCATAACGGAGCCTGACATTGTCAACCTTATAGGGAACCAGATTGTCCAGAAATTTGTAGTAGAGTTCCGTTGTAAATTTGAAAGGCCTTTCCCAGGCAGAGAAAATGTAATCACCCCCTAAAACAAAATGTATGGATTGCTGAGCCTTCAACTCTTTATTCACATTACCCGAATAATCACGCATTTCCTTGAAAAAGGGGGGTTGGTAATAGATGCCGGTCGAAAAATGAAACATAATATCCCTTTCCCATTCAGGCTTTAAAGAGATTGTGGCTCGGGGACTTACCAGAAATTGCTTATTTAACTCCTGGTAACTACCTCTGATTCCGGCGGTTATATAATACTCATTTCGGAGCCCCCTGAATCCCCAGGTATCCTGGAAAAATCCGGAAAAGCGTCCGTTCAGCACGTTGTTTTTGGCCTTAATTACATCCCACAGATTCACTTCGCTGTCGCTGTAGGGAAGGGAAAATCCGGAGGAATCCACCACCTGCCATTCACTGAGCCGGTCAAATATGCGCTGATTTTCATAACGGCCCCCCCAGCTTACCTGATGGTTACCCAAATCCAGTCTGCCAATATGAAAAGCAGAAAAAACATAAGCGTCCAGACGGTTCCGGGCGTGATTTAAAAAAGATCCAATCCCAATATTCAAAATACTGTCCCCGTAGGTCTCGGATCCTGGCGTATTATCAAGCTCATTAATAAGGTATTGACCCAGGATGTCAAAATTTTCCCTTTCCCTCGTTGTAAAAGTGGTTGCAATAAATTTCAAACTCAGATCTTTTCTGGGCTTGTATTCGGTTGTGAAGGCTCCCAGATAAGTGTCAAACTGGTCCGATTCATTCCCTTCGTAAAAAATTACAAGATTAAGTGGGCGACTGGCAGTGCCAAATTCAGTTTTCCGGGTTTGAGGGACAAAATTAAACTGGTTCAGGGAAACATTGGCAAGAAGACTAAAAGATAATTTTTCACTGGGTCGATAGGTGAATAATGACTGAAAATCCGTAAACCTTGGCTCATAATCCCCCTCGGTTTCCAGACTGTTGAGAAGATAGGCCGTGGTCTTATACCGAAATCCCGCAAGATAGCTGAATTTCCCGTTCGACAGGGCATCCTCCAGGTGTACGCTTCCTCCAAGTAGGCTAATGGATGCTGATCCTGCAAACCGGTCTGGTTCCCGGTAACGAATATCCAGGACAGATGACATTTTATCCCCATACCGCGTATCGAATCCCCCGGCCGAAAACCGGATCGAAGAGATCAGATCGGAATTGATGAAACTCAGTCCTTCCTGTTGACCCGATCGGACAAGAAAAGGACGGTAAATCTCAATGTCATTGACATACACGAGATTTTCATCAAAATTTCCACCTCGAACCGAGTATTGAGAAGATAGCTCATTGTTCGAAGATACTCCCGGTAATGTCTTGATGATGGACTCAATTGATCCGCTTGTATTCGGTAGAAGGTCGAGTGAGCTCACATCAATACTATTGAATGTGGTCGCCCTCTCCCTGCGGGAACTTACAGATACCTCTGTGAGTTCCCTGACATCCTGCTCAAGTATGATCAAAATCTCCCGGTATTCCGAATCCCGGGTGTTAATTTCAATAGTCCGGGTCTTGTAACCCACACAAGAAACCACCAGCTCGTATTCCCCTTCCTCCGGAATCCTTAACTCAAACATTCCATCGGCCCGGGTCATGGTGCCGATACTCCGGCCCTTAATTGCAACATTGGCAAGAAAAACCGGCTCATTTTCGTTGTCCGAAATCTTACCCCTCACCACTGTTTGAGCCGATAACTCAGGAAGCAGCAAAATAGTGCCAAAAAATAGGATGAGTATGCAGGTTATTTTCCTCATATTTTCGTTTCAAATTAACTCAAAAAATGAGGATTAATTGCACTGAAAAAGCAAAGAATTCATTCATCATCCTCATCATTTCTAAAATCCCCGTTTTTAAGGGCCTCAAAAAAACGAGCCCAGTTGAAGGGATTCAAAACCGAAATAGAGGGATACTGGCCGGCGTAATAAAGTTTCTCATTGTGCTGCCGCATTACATTCTTGTAAGCAAGCTGGGCATCGGGCTCAAAATCCATATTAAGCTGAGCTTTGATCAGCGCTATATTATCATAAGCCCTCTGCTCATCATCGTCAGGTAAATCCAGATTCAGAAAAGCCACCTTGAATTCCTCGTAACTTTTCCAGGGAAATATTTTCACTTCGGCAAGCCTAATGGTGTCGTTCAAAAGATAAACATCTCTGGGATAATGCGAATTTTCGGGGTTATCCGGGATCACTACCATGGTGTTTTTATAGCCTACGGCCCGAAAAAGAATAGAGTCTGAAGGGTGGACGATAAAAGAAAACATTCCCCTTTGATTAGAGGTAGTCCCCGTTTTTGAATTGATATTTATGATATGTACATCGGGTACAGTTTCATATTTCAGGTTCCTGATCACACCGGAGAACTGAATCAGTCTTGGATCTTCATCCTGTGCTTCCGCAGTAAACGTAATTATCAGGGAAAATAGTAACGAAAAAATAACAAACCTGCCCATACTTCAATGCTCCAAGGTTAAACTCCAAAATTAATAAAAATATGCAGTTATTGGATTAACACTATGGATAGCATCAATGTTTGCCAGGTTTTTTAAAGCTTTTTAACAGGAATTACTGGCTTTCTTCCTGCCTTGCCGGTATTTTTGTAATTTGTATTCGCATTTAACCCATAGTAAAGTACAATGGTAATACAAACTCAAATAAACCTTCAGCCTTACAAAAGAGGCTATCACCTTATCACCCCGGAGATACAATCTGCCCTTCCGGACCTTCCCGAAAAAGGACTGCTGAACATCCATCTGAAGCATACTTCTGCAGCTATCACGCTGAACGAAAATGCCGATCCCTCAGTCAGAGTCGATTTCGAATCATTCATGAATAAACTGATCCCGGAAAACGATCCGGTTTTTACCCATACACTGGAAGGATCCGATGATATGCCTGCTCATCTCAAATCTTCATTGCTTGGGCAAAATCTTACGGTCCCGATTACCCGACATAGTCTTAACCTCGGAACATGGCAGGGAATCTACCTCTGTGAGTTCAGGAACAGCGGAGGATCCAGAAAACTCATCCTTACCGTCTATTCTTAAACATAGAAATGAGTTGCTTTTATCATGGTTCAACCCTGGTCATTTACTTAAATTAGCCCTTCATTTTAGTTGGAAATTGAATTACAAACTAACAAAGTTTATGAAAAAGATGATTCTACTCGGGGATGAAGCAATTGCTCAGGGCGCCATTGATGCCGGATTATCCGGTATTTATGCTTATCCGGGCACGCCCTCAACCGAGATCACGGAATATGTTCAATCCTCAAAACTGGCAAAAGATACCGGCGTGCATTCAGAATGGACCTCCAATGAAAAGACCGCCCTTGAAACCGCACTAGGCATGTCGTATGCAGGCAAAAGAGCCATGGCATGTATGAAACATGTCGGACTTAATGTGGCAGCCGATCCCTTTATCAATGCTGCAATGACAGGGGTAAACGGTGGATTGATCATTGCGGTAGCCGATGATCCTTCCATGCATTCTTCTCAAAATGAGCAGGATTCAAGGTTTTATGGAAAATTTGCCAGAGTGCCGATGCTGGAGCCATCTAACCAGCAGGAAGCCTACGATATGGTTGAATACGGTTTTCAACTATCGGAGAAATCCAGGGTTCCGGTGTTGCTAAGAATCACAACCAGACTGGCCCATTCAAGAGCCATTGTTAAGGTCAAAAGCCATCCGGCATCACAAAATGACCTGAATCTTCCGCAGGATCTGAGACAATTTATTCTGCTTCCCTCCATTGCACGCAAAAAGTATGAGATTCTTCTGGATAACCAGAATGATTTTGAACAATATTCCTCTTCTTCCGCATTTAACAAACTGAGTTTGAATGATGCAAAACTCGGAATTATTTGCTGCGGATTGGCATACAACTATTTTATGGAAGTGGAAAATGAACTTCAGATGCCCTATAATCTGTTGAAAATTTCCCAGTACCCACTCCCGGAAGAGAAATTAAAGACTCTCGCTGCAAATTCTGAAGAAATTCTTGTGATCGAAGAAGGATATCCCTTCGTCGAGGAATACTTGCGTGGATTTTTTAGTTCGGGAAACCCGGTTTCCATAAGTGGAAGAATGGATGGAAGTCTGCCCCGTTCCGGAGAACTGGACCCCGGTAAGGTTGCCTCCTCACTCGGAATATTGAAAAAATCACATTTTCAGGTCCCGGATGTGGTAGAATCCAGACCCCCTGCTCTCTGCAAAGGATGCAGTCATGCCGATATGTATTTCGCCCTTAACGAAGCCCTGGCTTATTACAGCAAAGGGCGGACTTTTTCCGATATCGGTTGCTACACCCTGGGAGCCCTGCCTCCGTATGATTCCATTAATAGTTGCGTCGATATGGGGGCGTCCATTACCATGGCCAAAGGTGCCGCCGATGCCGGACTTTTACCCTCAGTGGCAGTAATCGGCGATAGTACTTTCACGCATTCAGGCATGACAGGTCTGCTCGATGCAGTAAACGAAAGTACCCCCATCACCGTGATTATTTCCGATAATTCCACGACGGGTATGACCGGTGGACAAAAATCATCAGCTACCGGTAGAATTGAATCAATCTGCCTGGGACTCGGTGTGGAAAGAGAACATTTGCATACCATTAGTCCGCTAAAAAGGGACCACGATGCAAATGTTAAGATTATTAAACAGGAACTGGAATACCCGGGGGTCTCCGTGATCATTGCCCAAAGGGAATGTATTCAAACTGCAGCCAGAAGAAAAAAACTTACCTCAGTCGGGACATAAGCCTGGCGAATGCTTAATGTTTAAACAATAATTGTTATTCCATGAAACCCATAGGCCATAGAAAATACAGGGTTTCGTCAAACCATTGAAAAGTAATTTTATAAGGATGAAAAAAGACATAATACTTGCAGGGGTAGGCGGACAAGGAATTCTTTCCATAGCAGCAATCATTGGAATGGCTGCTCTTAAAGAAGGCTTTAACGTAAAACAGGCCGAAGTTCATGGCATGAGCCAGAGGGGTGGGGCAGTCCAATCCCATCTCAGAATTTCAGACAAGCCTGTCTTCTCCGATCTTATTCCTGCCGGCGAGTGCGACCTGATCCTGTCAGTCGAACCTATGGAGTCCCTTCGATATCTGCCCTGGTTAAATGAGAATGGATGGCTGATCTCTAATACAGTTGCATTTAAGAACATTCCAAATTATCCTGACGAGGATGAGATAAAAAAGGAAATTAAGAAGATTAATCACCACATCCTCCTCGACGCCAACCAAATTGCAAAAGAAGTGGGGAGTATAAAAGCCTCAAATATGGCCATCCTGGGAGCTGCCTCCATATATATGGAAATTGGGAGAGATTCATTTCACCAAAGCATTCGGGAGCTTTTTGGGAAAAAAGGAGAGGATATTACCCAGGGCAACATAGATGCTTTTGAATTGGGTGCAAAATCCGCTAAAGCATATACGGCCCTGTAAACAATCATAGGAATAAGTTGTTTCACATAGTTACACCATTAGTGTTAATCCCATGTTTACAGAAAAGGACCTTGAACAAATCCGACAAAAACAACAATCCCCCGAAGGGGTCCTGGAACAGATCAGGGTGTTTGAAAGAGGCATTGATTTCGTTGAGCTGGTGAGGCCCGCAACTCCAAACGATGGAATTGAAAGACTTACCGAAGAGGAAATCAACCATTATGTCGAACAGTTCGAATTAAACCATTCCCTGAATGATCCCGGAAAATTCGTACCTGCCTCAGGGGCGGCAACCAGAATGTTCAAATCACTATTTGACCTCTTATCCAAAATAAACGAATGCAGCGATCAGCATTCCCCGGATCAGGAGCAGAAAAACTTTTTTGAGGACCTGGAGATGTATCCATTTTATACAGATCTTCAGGTAATGGCAAATCAACATGGCCTAAACCTGAATGAACTCAGGGAGAATAGAGACCATGCTGCCATCCTGAATTTACTCCTTACCTCCCAGGGATTGAATTATGGCAATCTACCCAAGGGACTGCTTAAGTTTCATGCCTACCCAAATGAGATCCGAACCGCATTTGAGGAACATTTTGCCGAGGCTTCAAGGATCTTTGGTAAGGGCTCTAAAATCCATATGCATTTCACCATTTCAGAAGAACACCACGGACTGTTCAGCACTCTGAAAGAGGAACTTGTAAAAAAGTACCGTATAGGTTTTAATCAGGAGTTTGAAGTAAGTTTTTCTTTTCAGTCTGCCGCAACCGATACCATTGCGGTTACTCCGGATAACACCCCATTCAGGCTTGAGGACGGACAATTGCTCTTCCGGCCCGGAGGGCACGGTGCTCTTTTGAAAAATCTGGGGGAGGTCGACAGGAAGATGCTTTTTATCGGAAATATCGATAATGTTTCACCAGAACGAAATTCCGGCATCAGGGTAAGATACAAAAAACTTCTTGGCGGATTCTTATTTGAAAAAGTGTCCTTTATCCATACTGCCCTGCAAAAATTATCCAACGGGGACAGGAGCGAGGGACTAAAAAAATCCCTGATCGATTTCATTTCCGGAATATCCCCTGAATATGCCGAATCATTGAAATTGGTGACCAATGACCGTTTTAATGAGCTGGCATTCAATTTTCTGGATAAACCGATACGGGTTTGCGGAATGGTGAAAAATGAAGGTGAACCCGGCGGGGGACCCTTTTGGATCAAGTCATCGGGCGGACAAATAAGCAAACAGATAATCGAAAGCTCCCAAATAGACCTCGATAATCCTGGTCAAAAAGATATTTTCAATGCAAGTACTCATTTTAATCCCGTAGATATTGCCGCTTGCATAAAATCATACCGGGATGAAACTTTCAGGCTGGAAGATTTCAGAGACCCATCCATGGCCTTTATATCACATAAGTCGCAGAACGGAAAAAGCCTTAAAGCTCTTGAATTACCAGGCTTATGGAATGGATCCATGGCTGGTTGGCTTACCTGGTTCGTGGAAGTACCGGTGGAAACCTTCACTCCCGTGAAAACAGTTTTCGACTTAAATAAACCCCAACACCGGAAAGCTTTTTAACTATTGTTAATTCAATCAGCATGTTAACGTTAATTTAATATAAATTAAAGTTTAGGTTAAGTATAATTTAACTTTGGGTTCAGGATTTCGTAATATATTTGTCCAAAATATTGTGAATGAAGATATTTATAGTGTTAAGCCTTATTCTCTCAGGGCTTTACCCCCAGGATAAATTCGATTTAAGGAAATCAGAATCCCCTTCAAAGACAGAGATTGCAGGAAAGGTTTTTGACCTTGGCTCAGGCGAAGCGCTTGCCGGTGCCAGTATAACTCTTATAGGCAGTAATGAGACAGTAATGAGTGGATTCGATGGGGAATTTGTACTTTCAATCCCGGAAAAGGAGTCCTATTCACTTAGGATCGAGTATATTTCCTACCAGGAAAAAATCATAAGAAATATTCAGTTAAAGGACCTGAAGAATTTGCAAATTGGCCTGAATGAAAAGAAAGACCTGATCCTGTCCGGTCCTGATATGCTTAATTCAAATACCTGAGTTACCGGAAAGGTTTGTTTATTTCTTATATTTATTTAAAAAATAAAGGATTCACCCGTAAATTTAACTATGCCTTTATTTTCATACAATTAAGTTTATTTTGAAATGGATATGGATTATAGTAAATACAAAATACTTCTTGTAGATGATGAGAAGGATATTCTTGAATTTCTTGGATATAATTTAGAAAAAGAAGGTTTTCAGGTGTTTAAAGCCAACAATGGAAATGAAGCCATTTCCATTGCAAAATCAGTGGACCCTCATTTGATCCTGCTGGATGTAATGATGCCCAGGATGGATGGGATCGAAACCTGCGAAGAAATAAGGAGGATCCCCGGTCTGAACAACGTACTGATTGCCTTTCTTACAGCCAGAGGGGAAGATTACAGTCAGATAGCAGGATTCGAGGCCGGAGGCGATGATTATATTACCAAGCCCATTAAGCCTAAACTGCTTACCAGCAGGGTAAAAGCACTATTGAAAAGATACAAGAAAACCGCCCGGGAATTAAAAGAGGTCCCAATACCTGAGGATCTGCAGGATATTAAAATCGATAAGGAACGCTATCTGGTAATGCTTAAAGAAAAAGAACTCTTTCTTCCCAAAAAAGAATTTGAACTGCTTAATCTTTTAATATCCAAACCCGAAAAAGTCTTTACACGCGAAGAGATTTTCCACAATGTCTGGGGCGACAATATTATCGTAGGCGACCGAACCATCGACGTTCACATACGGAAGCTAAGGGAAAAACTGGGTAAGGATTACATTAAAACGGTTAAGGGAGTAGGTTATAAGTTTACTTCAGCCTGAATCTTCCTACCCTGATCTAAAATATTTCATTTTTTGGTCGGTAACTGAACACCATTCAGGCTATTTTACCTGATTACCATGATCCACAAATTGCTGATATGCTTCCAACACGTTGGCAACAAACAAAAGCATATTTCTGGATTCGTTCATCACGTCCATATATAGAAGACTGACTTTGGTTCCTTTCCCCTCTTTTTTAAGCTGTTTAATTTGCTTTTTGCGAAGCTCGAAAATATGCTCTATCAGGATGTCCCTTCTGTTCTTTAGATCTTCAATATGCTCAAATGAATTATTTTTCAATATTGTAAGCGCATAATTGAAATACTCCGACATTTTTTCATTAAAAGCAAGAAGATCATTCGCCTGTTGTTCAAGTAAAGGAGGATGATTATTATCAACATGCTGGAAAAGAGGTTCCACGACGAACTGCAAACAGTTGGTAGTCTCCTTGAGATAATCCAAAACCTGAACATAATGATGTCCCGTTTCGATTTCGTCCTGTTCAAGTTTTTGTATGGTGCGGGGAAGGTTCGCTTTTTGCCTGGATACCTGATTGCTGAGATCTCGTATATCTTTCAGAACGTTTTGAAGGTCTTTTCTCTTATGGTTGGAGAAATTAAGGAAACCAAGGTAGAAAAGTTTGGATACATTAATGGTGATCGTTTGAACCGTAGCGGAGCACTGGTCAATAAACCTTTCAGCAGTAAGTTCCTTATCCGAGAAATACCTTTCCGAATTGTTTTTCATTTCTCTTCGGTTGTGGAGGATCTTACTTTTTATTACCAGGAATATTACCAGGGCAATCAGAAGAACAATGCCGGTTAATCCTGCATAATTGATGATCAGGGCAATCATAAAGGAAACCGAAAACGCAATCATTGCGGTAAGGAACCAACCTCCAATCACAGTGAGGACCCCTGTGATCCTGTAAACTGCAGATTCCCGGCCCCAGGCCCTGTCCGAAAGGGAGGAACCCATACTTACCATAAATGTAACATAGGTGGTGGATAAAGGAAGTTTGTAGGTGGTTCCTATGGATATCAGGATACTCGCAACCACAAGATTAACCGAGGCTCTTACCAGGTCAAATGCAAGCTTCTCCTGGGGTTTGTTTTCACTACTTCTCGCACCCTTGATATCTAGACGCTTGTCAATTCTTTCCTGAAGCCTGGTGGGAACCACACGCTTAACAACTTCATTTAAATTGATGGCGGATCTCACAATCAGTCTTGCAAGGGAGGAAGATTTAAATCGTTCAAATCCTTCCTGCTGACTCCCAAGGTCAATTTCCGTGGCAGTTACCGATCTTGCCTTGCGGGAAAACCTTAAGGTAACAGCCATGATAAGTCCGGCTAGCAAAAGGTAAAGTGTAGGGGTCTTAACGGGCTGCTTGAGGATCTCCATGGTAAATGAACCGGGATCAGATCCCTCCGCCAGAAAAGCTTTAAAGGATTCAAATCCTGCAAGAGGTACCCCGATGAAGTTCACCAGGTCATTCCCCGCAAATGCCATTGCCAAAGCAAAGGTTCCCAGCAGAACAATAATTTTTAAAATATTGAACTTGGTAAAAACTAATATCAGCTGAAATATGATTGTGCCGGCCAGGAAACTTAATAATAGAATGTTGAAGTTATTTGAGCTAATCCACTCCGCCATATTCTCCGTAATAAATGAAGCGCCCTTGGCACCCTTGATAAGCATGAAGTAGGTTATGGCAGAAAAGGAAATACCTCCCCATACTCCACCCCAATAACGGATGGTATTCTGAACATTAAAGGAAAAGACCATACGAACCAAAAACTGGATTATGGCCCCTACGGTAAATGCGATAAGAATGGAGATAAATATTCCCAGTACAATTTCAAAGGCCCTTTCTGAATTTATATAATTAACTAGGGTAGACATTTCTTCCGCTGCCCTGGTTATTTTTATTATGGAAACAGCCACGGCTGCACCCAGCAACTCAAAAACAATGGAAACCGTCGTGGAAGTCGGCAATGCAAAGGTATTGAAGGTATCAAGCAGGATAATATCCGTGATCATCACTGCCAGAAAGATGATCATAATCTCTTGAAAGAAAAATTGATCCGGATGAAAGATACTCTGTCTGGCAACCTCCATCATACCGCTTGAAAAGGTTGCACCTACAATGATCCCCATGGAAGCAATGGCCATAATCACCTTAAAGGGCGCAGCCTTGGAACCAATGGCAGAATTAAGGAAGTTAACTGCATCATTACAGACCCCTACAATCAAATCGGATACGGCCAGTGCAAATAGAACAATAACAATGGTTATATAGTAATATTCCATAATATTCAGACGCAGTTTTTAAAACCACAATATTATCATATTAATCGCATGGCCTTATTAACAAATAGTTAATATAACATGAATTGATTGTTAATGACTTTGCAGGGGTTATAAGTAAAACTTATATCTATTATAAAGATTTATTAACGATTCTTTAATTCGCCAAAATTACATTTGGTAAACCTTAAAACACCAAATATGAAGGAAAACCTTTTTAAGATCCTTGTGGTAGATGACGAAGAAGATATTGTAGAGTTTGTAAGTTATAATTTAAGAAAAGAAGGTTTCAACGTGGACGTAGCCCGTAACGGACGTTCAGCCATCGAAATTGCCAGAAAATTCGGACCCCACCTTATCCTTCTGGATATCATGATGCCGGAAATGGATGGGATAGAAACCTGCGAAGAAATAAGGACTATCCCGGAACTTTCCGAAACCCTGATCGCTTTTCTTACCGCCCGGTCTGAAGATTATTCGCAGATTGCCGGATTTAACGCAGGAGCAGACGACTTCATCACCAAACCCATCCGACCCAAGGTACTTACCAGCCGTATCAAGGCTCTTCTGAAGCGATATGCCGGCAGCAGACCCCAGGACAATCCTGATCAGCCTGCCGAGAAACTAAAACTGGGAAATATTATGATCGACAGGGAAAGACACCTCATCTCGGTGGATGATAAAGAAATAGAGCTTCCTAAAAAAGAATTCAATCTCCTGGTTCTCCTTACTTCCAAACCTTCCAGGGTTTTTACCAGAGAAGAGATCTTTGATCATATCTGGGGTTCCGATGTCTATGTAAGCGACAGAACCATAGATGTATATATCCGAAAACTCCGGGAAAAAATCGGCGTGGAAAGAATCAAAACCATCAAAGGAGTAGGGTATAAATTTGAAATCTGATTAACATGAAAATAAAAACCGGAAGAACTAACCAGGGCCCCTCCGGTTTTTAAAGCTTTCCAAATTTTTCTATCGTGTCTTTACCGTAGTATTCTCGTTGATCCAGCAACCTATCGAATAGCTGTCACCCTCCTTTAGACTCCGGAAGAAAGTTTCCTCTACATTCGGATAATTGCTTCTGTATTGCGCTATTAGATCATTAGCCTTTTCTTCGACTGAAGGGTCGGTTGTTTTTGCCCGGTAAGCATAATCAGTAGCTAACCAATATACTGCCTGTCTGTCAAAAGATTCAACATTGCAGTTTTTAATCCCTTCAATAATCGCGGATGAAATTACAAAATAAGGATCTCCCCAACCAGGTTTATTATCTATCGCCTCTTTGGCAAACCTGACAGCTTCCTGAAACCGGTCCAGCCTGGAACTGTAAATAACCGAGAGCTGATATTGATAATTCGCTTTTTTCTCAGCATCTTCCTCATTATCAATCGCCTTTAGGATAAACTCTGCAGCCTTTTCAAAATTATCATTCTTGAGGTTAAACTTAGCAACCTCATAGGCCAAAGCGGGATCCGGATCCACTTCAAGCAAGATTTCATTTACGTCTGAATAAAATTGCGTGTTGTCGCAGCCAGATCCTATCATTATATCATTGGCCACCCTTATCAGGTCAACATCCGGATTATCAGCTCTAACTCTTTCGTTAAAAGCGGATTCGATAATTTCACATTCGTCAATTTTGGACTCGGAAGTCACTTTGTCAAGTATGGATCTCACCCTGCTAATTTTTGAGGGATTTGACTCTGAGGTTTTCTGTGCATTCAAAATATCGACCGAAAGCAAATATTCTTCCAATAACTTTTCATCACTAATCTTGCCAAACTTTTGCATTACAGTGGCGGTTTGAATCAGTCCGGTAATGTAATTAAGTTCAGCTTCATTTCCCTGAAATCTTACCGATTCTGAAAAGGCATAATAAGCATTTTCAAAATCCGACTCGTTGTAGCGGATTATGTCCATCCCTTTTCTTCCCAATACATAGCCCTCTTCGCCAAAGTATTTGATCCTCAGATCATAGATCATCATTAGCGTGTCGTAATAGGCCATGCTTAACTCCCGATCACGGGTGTCCTTGATCAGTTTCTGATAGATCTTTACTCCGCTTATGTAAATGTTTTTACTGGACTCGGGACAATCCCTGAAAACCTCTCTCCATGAAGGAAGGGCGTAGTCAAAAAGATCAATTTTCATAAACTCACTCATGGTGGAAAGATTGTTGGCGCATTCCATCCGTGTCAAACTGTCCGGTCCGTAGGCAGGATTCTCATAAGGCTTCATATCCTGCGAAAATAATCCTGTGAAAACGAAAAAACTTAGGTAAGTGGTTAGTACTTTCTTGCTGAAGTACGAATTCATGATTTCTTTTTTATGGTTTGATGAAAATAGAAACAAAAATTATGCAAATGAAGAAAAATATATTAAGAAAACCTTATTTAATTTTTTCAAAAAGCGTGAAGTGTTGCGGGAGCCCAATAGAATCAAGAATTTCGAATAAATTATCTGGATGATTTTGAAAGTGTTCATAACCACTATTCCTTCCACAATTTTAGCATCATTCCGGAACTTAAACCATTTATAATCGTATACTTCCCTGGAATCGTTTTTTGTTTTAATTTGCTTGAGCGTGAGAGATATAGCATGGAAGAATAAACTAAACTAATTACCGGCTATGAAAACCTCCAGAATCATTGTAATTGCTGCGCTAATCATCATTTTTATTCCTTTGGCAGGGCATCTTCTATGGCTTATGAAGAAACCTGTTGCCATGGATCTCCTGATTGTGAATAAGTCGGTCGACAGCAAAACCAATAATGAATTTAAAACCCTTGCCTGGGTGCTCAATTATCAGAAAATCAAAAAAAGTGACAAAAAATTATATGATTATTCCAACGATTACCTTGGCTATTACCCCGATGCCCCTTACAAGGAAATAATGATCAAGTCTTTCCGCCTGGAAGATCTGGATTCCCTGACCCGTTATTATGACGGACTTTATTATCTTGATAATCTTGGGGTTAACTCTGGAAACTCCGGTTCTGCTGATTTTTATGGTGGTTTTAACCAGAATGATTATGTGCTGCTCAAGGAAATGCTGGATGACAATAAACTAATTGTTGCCGAATATAACTTCTTTTCTTCCGGAACCGAGGATCTGGTAAAATATAATACCGAACAGTTAATGGATATCTATAATCTTGGCTGGAAAGGCAAATTCTTTTCTAAGCTTGACAGATCCAGGATCCTTAAAACCATGGGACCCTCGTTCGTAAAAGAATGGGAGGGGAAGAACGGAGACTGGAAATTCCAGGGCCCGGGTATTCTTCTTATTGAATCTTCCAAAAACAGGGTGCTGATTCTACCCAGGGATGATTATATGAGCGGAAAATTCCCGGTTATTAAAACAGATAACAAAACATGCAAGCTGTATGATATACCTGAATCCATTGCCTTTGATGGCTGGTTTGAAATCAGTTATGAAGGAAGGAACCAGGTTATCAGTCATTTTGATCTTAACCTGAACGAAAGGGGAGAGGATCTGCTAAAACAGAACGGACTGAACACCCGGTTTCCTGCCGTTATTAAACACAAAACCTCCAGACTGTATTACCTTAGCGGTGATTTTTCAAAGCAAAATGTATTTATGGGAAGTTCAAGGATGAGGGGAGTAAACCAGGTGTTCCATTCATTTTGTAAATCCTTCCGAAACAGTCCAGCCTTCTTCTTCCAAAGCTACTATGTTCCCATGATTTCCTCCATTCTTCAGAAAGAAGAAGAGGAAGTTTCCAGAGAGGAAAGTTAAACTATTTTCGTATGTTTGCAGGGCTATGCCCTCTGATATAAATATCCTTCTTATTCAACCCGATATTCGTTGGGAGGCCCCAAAGGAAAACATTCAGATCCTTGATAATCTTCTGGCCCGGCAATCCGGTAGTCCAGACCTTATCGTATTTCCGGAAATGTTCTTAACGGGCTTTAATGTTAAACCCCTGACCTTCTTTGAAAATGATCAGGGGGAAGGAATCGAGTGGATGAAAAATAAAGCAAAACTGCTACACTCCTTTGTGTGCGGTAGCCTTACGGTTAAAATTAATGAGGTATTCCATAACCGGTTTTATTGGGTCGGCCCAAATGGGAGTGTTGACCACTATGATAAAAGACATTTATTCTCCATGGGGCTTGAAGATGAAGCCTTCGCCAGAGGTTGGGAAAGAAAGTATTTTTCCGCTCAGGACTGGAAGATTTTCCCTTCCATTTGTTATGATCTTAGATTTCCGGTTTGGCATCGCAATAATGCTGAGGAACCCTATGATATTCTCATTAATGTAGCCAATTGGCCATCATCCCGAATGGATGTCTGGCGAACCTTGTTAAAAGCCCGGGCCATTGAGAATCAATGCTATGTTGTAGGTTGCAATCGCGTAGGGCAAGATAAAAATGGGATTAGTTATACCGGGGAAAGCATGGTTGTGGATCCTAAAGGAAACGTGCTTGTGAATTTGGGACGCGATCCAAAAATTGCAGAGGTGAAATTGTCTCATAAAGAGCTTGTGGATTTTAGAACCTCGTTTCCCGTATTGAAAGATGCAGACTCATACCGGCTTGAACCTTAAAAAAAACCCGGGCTGTTCGACCCGGGCAAGATATAATTTAATAGATCATCCTAATGGTGATGATCATGTTTTCCATGACAATCTTCCTTGTCACAGCCTTCACAACCACCATGGGAATGCACATGACCATGCTCAAGTTCTTCCTGAGTGGCTTCCCTTATTTCCGTAATTGATCCCTTGAAGTACAGATCTTTCCCTGCCATCGGGTGATTGAAATCCATCTTGACAGTCTCCCCTCCAATTTCTGTTACGGTGCCATTCAGCCTCCTTCCTTCACGATCAAGCATGGGTATGGTATTTCCAATCTTAAGAAGGTTCTCATCCACACTTCCATCTACCTCAAAAACTGAGACCGGAACATCCACAACGGCATTATCCTGTACATCACCGTATGCATCCGAGCTGTTTAGCCTGAATTCAAAGGGATCTCCAACTTTTAATCCGGCAAGATTTGCTTCAAATTTGGGCAATAAATTTCCTGTACCGTATAAAAAAGTTAAGGGTTTGTCATCCGATAAGGCTTCTACAATCTCTCCCTGTTGATTATCCTGCCTTAACTCGTAAACCAGTGAAATTACTTTTTTGACTTCAACTATCATCTTTTATTTCTTTATGATTCGATTAATCGACAAATAACGCGTTTTATTCTCTATTTTCAAAACTACATCCTGTTAAATAAAGATTAACAGTAGGGTCATTTTATTTAGTATCATCCTGTTCCGGAAAATTCACCTCCAGCTTATTTCGTCGTTTCGCAAGTACCAACGACCAGGTCATGGCAAGACTGGAGACAATAATTACCATCAACAATATACCAGGATTGAATTGGTCATTAACAAATTCTTCGGGTATGGCATAGAATAATAAAATGGTAATTAACCCCCGGGGCGCAAGGAGTAGTTCAGGGAAAAGGGTTTTGATATGCAATACCTTCAGGATAACAAACCTGACTCCGTAAATGGCAATAAGGACCATCAGACTTACCAGCCAGACCCTTGGGTCAAATATGCTTCCCGGACTCAGCGCAATTCCGAAAAGAATGAAAAAAAAGGTTCTGACCACAAAGGAGGATTCAAGGGTGAGAATCCGAAAATCTTTACTGATTTCCCTGAGCGAATCTTCCTTGATCAGATCACGAAGCTTCCCCCGGAAAAAAAACCGCCGGTTTTCAAGGATCAAACCAAAAACAAGGATTAGCAGGAGAGAGGATAATTTGATAATTTTGGCGATTGAATAAAGTAGGATCAGAGTGGAGATCAACAAGAACAATTTTACATTTGATTTAATGTTCTGAAAAATAAATATGAGTAGGTAACTCAGAGTAAATGAGATGATTATCGTCACCACCAGGCTTAGAAGTATATGTAAACTCAAATCCCAGAATCCCCCGGATGTTTTACTCTCCAGCAGAAAATAAAAAAGCATGATCCCCATTATATCGGAAAAAGTACTTTCGTAAATCAGGAACTCTTTTTTATCCGGGGGGAGCTCCGAAGTGCTGGGGATGACAATCGCACTGCTAATGATGGATAAAGGTAAAGCATAAACCAAGGCAGAAAGAAATGAGGTTTCCAGGTAAAAACTGATAATAAAGGAAACAAGGATCCCGGTAACCATCAGCGACAATAGTGCTATACTGAAGGATCGTGTGATCACCGTTTTCTTCTCCTTACTTATCTTCAGGTCCAGGGAGGCTTCCAGGACGATCATGATCAACCCGATTATCCCCAGAACCTCGAGAATTGCCTGAAAGTCAAAATCAGGCACATCAAGTACGGGTAAAAGAATTTTTATAACGATACCGGTTCCTATCAGGAAAATAATACTCGGAACCCCGGTATTCCTGGCTATTATGTTAAATAAGTAACTCAGGATGATCAAAAAGGACCCTGCAATGATTAGTTCATATGCGCTCATTATCTTCCGGTATTTAGATAGATCTGCATTCCGAAGCGAACTATCGGATTTATATAGGGTGAGCTGGAGGTATTATTCAGGTCCCATAATACCATAATATTAAAGGAGGTTGCATAACCTGTGCGCTGACTTAACCCGATTCCGGCTAAAAAGGTATCCAGCCAGAAACGATCACCCGCTACAAAGCCACCCGACCTGAAAAATTGGCTTTCAAGATTCAGTAACTCGTATTCTGCATGACCAAAAATCCCCATCATTACTCCAATTGGTACCCATTCACTTAAATCCTTGATCAGGGTTAAACGACTAAAGAACCTTATACCATAAATATGCGTCTCCACCTCCTCCAGAAATATGAAATTGGTCCGATCCCGCAAGTACTCATACCTCCCACCTAAACCAAGAGCAAACCGCGGTCCCAGCTGATAACCCACAGAAGGGGCTACCTCTATTTTGGTATAACTACCCAGTACCAATCCAAGATCCGGCGCGATAAAAAATCTTGAGGGCGGATCAGCCTCATCTTCAAACGGCCCCTGGGCAAGAGTCTGTTGAATTGAAATAATACTCAGGCAAAAAAGAATAAAAGATCCGAAGCCAAGCCTTAGAAAATACTTTCTCATACTTTCTGTTTTCAGAATAAAGTGCGTAATTAGTTCTTTTGTTTATAAAGAACAAATAAATATAAGCCATTAAATCAAGAAATCATGAATATACTTATTACGGGTGCCAGCCGGGGTATTGGCGCCGCTTTGACAAAAAAGGCAAGCAGGGATCCGAAAAACCGGGTGTTCATTACCGCCAGAAACCGTCCCAAAATGGAAAAATTGCTTAAGGATGGAACAGGGAATTCCAACGTGGTAATTATTCCTGCGGATCTGAGTTTACCCGATTCTGTCAAGACTCTCGTAAATTCGATCATGCAGCATACGGATAGGCTGGATATTCTCGTAAATAATGCGGGTTTTCTTCGGGCTGTTCCCTTCGAAGAACAGGATTATCAAATGATTTATGATCATTTTGTAGTGAACTATATCGGACCCTCCATGCTTATTAAGGAGTGTGTGCCCCTGCTTCGAAAAACCGAAAATCCACATGTTGTTAACATAAGCAGTATGGGAGGTTTTCAGGGAAGTGAGAAATTTCCGGGCTTATCACACTATAGTGCTTCAAAAGCCGCCATTGCTGCACTAACAGAATGCCTGGTTAAGGAGTTTGACGATATCCGGTTCAATTGCCTCTGCATTGGATCGGTACAGACGGAAATGCTGGAGGAAGCTTTTCCAGGTTACAAGGCATCGCTTACTCCGGATGAGATGGCAGAGTATGTCATCAACTTTTCGATGGAAGCTCATAAATATATGAACGGTCGAATCATTCCCGTAGCTTTTTCAAGCCCCTGATAAAATCCTTATTGTACGAAGTTTTCTTCTGAATACTCCTTGGGTATGACTTCGCCCTTGAGGACCATTAAGCCATTCATCGCCAGGGCATGCATTTCATCCTCGCCCGGGTAGATAATTACGGGAGCAATGAAGGTGGTCATCTTTTTAATGTACTCTACAACCATGGGATTGTTTGCAATACCACCGGTGAGGATAATACCATCCACCTTGCCCATAAGTACGGTGGCCATGGATCCGATTTCCTTTGCAACCTGGTAGGCCATGGCATCCTGAATTAACCTTGCCTTTTCATCCCCGTCCATGGCATTCAGCTCAATCTGATAAGCAGAATTAGTACCGAAATATGCCATCAAACCTCCTTTTCCGGTAATTTTTTCCAGAATCTCCTTTTTATCCGCCCCTTCCCTGAAACATTCCTCCACCAGTTGTCCGGCAGGTAGTGTCCCGGATCTTTCCGGAGAAAAGGGGCCTTCCCCGTTCAATGCATTATTTACATCAATTACCCTTCCCTTCTTGTGTGCACCTACGGAAATACCCCCTCCCATATGGGCAATGATGAGGTTTAAATCTTCATAACGTTTATTGAGCAGCCTTGCATATGCCCTTGCCGTGGCTTTTTGGTTTAAGGCATGAAAAATGGATACCCGGGTAAAATCAGGATGCCCGGTAAATCGGGCTACTTTGTTCATTTCGTCGACTACGACCGGGTCGGCAATGTAGGCTTTCGCCTCCGGAATGGAATGAGCAATATCATCAGCAATGAGTCCGCCAAGATTACTGGCATGCTCACCCATAATTCCTTCCCTCAGATGTTTTTTCATCTCTTCGTTTACCTTATAAACTCCCGATTTGATAGGCCTTACCAGTCCGCCTCTTCCTACAACCGCTTCGATTTTTTTTACCTCTATATTGGCAAGTTTCAGCTCATCGAGGATTATTTTTTTCCGGTATTCATACTGATCACTGATCATTGAAAATTTTTCAAGCTCTTCTGTAGGATGGGAAATGCTCTTAAGAAATACAACTTTCGAGTTAAGGTATACTGCAATTTTAGTCGAGGTCGACCCGGGATTAATTGCAAGAATATGCTTTTCTGCCATAGTTTAAGATTTTAAATTGCCGCGGCCAGGGCTATGGAATACAACTTACTTTCCTGGCTGTCTGCCCTCGAAGTAAGTACGACTGGTACATTGGCGCCCAGAATAATCGCAGCAGAGATTCCACCCGATAGAAAACTTAACGACTTGTAAAGAATATTTCCTGAGTTGAGATCAGGGGTAAGCAATATATCAACTTTTCCGGAAACTTCGGATTCAATCCCTTTATGTTCTGCAGCTTCCCGGGATACCGCATTATCCAGGGCCAGAGGTCCGTCAATAACGCAGTTGCTAATTTGATTTCTCCGGTTCATCTGGGTAAGAAGGGCTGCATCGGTGGTGGAGGGGATGTCGGGGTTTACGGTTTCTATTGGACCCAGAGCCGCTATTCGGGGATTAAGGATTCCGAGCGCATGAAAAACTTCAATGGCGTTCTGAATAATGGCTGTTTTTTCCTTAAGGCCCGGAGCGATGTTCATAGCAGCATCAGTTATTCCGAGTAACTTATGATAATGATCAATCTGAAAGATCGCAAGGTGACTAAGGATATCCCTTTTTCGGAGACCTTCCTCCCGGTTTAATACTGCTTTTAGTAAAGGGGCTGTAGGGATTTTTCCCTTCATAAGGATATCCGCCTTTCCTTCTCTAATTTGTTGAACTGCCAGCTTTCCTGACTGGACAGGATCAGGTTCGTGAATTATTTTGATGTCGGAAAGGTTAAGGCCGGATTCTTCAGCTATGCTCCTGATTTTTTGTTCATTACCGGTTAAAACAGGAATAACGATATCCAGATCTTTTGCTGCTATCAGGGCTTTAAGTACGGCACTATCCTCACCGGCAGCCACAACCAGTCGGCGAGTTTCCCGTTTTATGGCGATTTCTTTTATTTCTTCAAGCCGTGTTAGTTCCATCCGCTCATGAGTTATTTACAATCTCCTCGGTGTCGGTGGCAATAACAAGTTCTTCATTTGTGGGGATTACCAGTACCTTAACCTTTGAATTCTCCCGGGTTAATTCCACTACTTTTCCACGCATTCCCCGGTTTTTTTCAAAATCAAAATCCACACCCAGAAACTCCATATCCCTGCATATTTCTTCCCGGCTTTCAGGGCCATTTTCCCCTACGCCCCCGGTAAAAATGATGGCATCTACTCCACCCATGGCTGCTGCATATGCTCCGATATATTTTTTAATCCGGTAATGGTACATATCCAGTCCGATTTTTGCACGTTCATTACCCTTCTCCAAAGCATCTTCTATCTCCCGCATGTCTGAAGAAACCCCTGTAACCCCCAACATACCACTGTGCTTGTTTACCAGGGTATTGGCAGTTTGTGAGTCAATCCCTTCTTTTTGCATGATGTAAAGTAATACCCCAAGGTCAAGATCGCCGGTGCGGGTACCCATAATCAGACCTTCCACAGGTGTAAGACCCATGGAAGTATCTACCGATATTCCCTGTTTTATCGCAGCAATGGAAGCCCCGTTACCCAGGTGGCAGGTAATGAGCCTGAGCTCCTTAATGTCTTTGCCCAGGAGAGTGGCAGCCTTGCCGGAAACAAAACGGTGACTGGAACCATGAAAACCATATCTTCTCAATCCGTATTTTGTGTAGAGGGAATAAGGTATGGCATACATATAGGCGTGTACGGGCATGGTTTGGTGAAATGCAGTATCAAAAGTCCCTACCTGCTTTACATTGGGAAGAAGTGCCTGCATGGCGTAAATCCCTTTAAGGTTTGGAGGATTATGGAGAGGGGCTAAATCAATGCATTCCTTCATTTTTTCAATAACCTGGTCTGTGATCAGAACACTTCCGCTGAAGGTTTCCCCACCATGTACAACCCTGTGCCCAACCGCATTAATCTCGTCAAAACTCTTCAGACAACCGTATTTTTCACTTTTCAGAATGCCCAGGATATATTCAATTCCTTGCTGGTGATCCATGATCTCTCCCTCAAGTTTTACCTTCGTTCCGTCCTCTTTTTCGTGTTTTACGAAGGAACCATGGAGACCAATTTTCTCTGCCACTCCCTTTGCAAGAACAGAGGCATTCTCCATATTGAAAAGTTGATATTTTATCGAAGAACTCCCACAATTAAGAACTATAATTTTCATATTCGAATTTATTTTCAGTGCTGATATTTAATAAAAGTGACGAGTAGTTGGTAATGCCAAATAAGCTTTCACTAATTGAATTCCGTTGCGGTTATGGCCTGACTTATGATCTTTCCATCCACATATTTATAGAAACCCTTTCCGCTTTTCTTTCCAAGGTATCCTGCTCTTACCAAACGCTTTACAATTGGAGACGCTTTAAATTTCTGAGTGCCGAATTCTGCATAAAGGTTGTCCATCCATTTAAGAAGTTTATCCAATCCAATGCGATCCGCCATTTCAAAGGGACCGAACATTAGGCCATATCCCATCTTCATAGTAACATCAATGCATTTTACGGATGCAACACCTTCCATGAGTACCTCACAGGCTTCATTAATCAAAGTGACGATAAGCCGACTGCTTATGTGACCAGGGGATTCATGCAGGGTAATGGCAGTTTTATCGATCATTTTCGCAAACCTCAATACAAATTCGTAGGAAATATCGTTGGTTTCGAGGCCACGCACTACTTCAACCACCTTTATCTGATTGGCAGGAGGAATAAAGTGTAAACCTACCGCCCGTTCCGGATGTTTTAACACACCTGCCAGATCCGAAATCATAAGGGTGGAGTTATTGGAAGTAATAACCGTGTCTTCTTTCACCACTTCCTCTACCTTTTTAAATACTTCTTTCCTTATCTCAATATTGGTTCCGGGCTTTTTGGAATTAATGGTTTCTATCACCAGATCCACATCCCTGATTTCTTTGTAATCAATGGTTCCTTTCATTCTGGAAAGGATTACACGTTTTTCTCCTTCGGTAAGCCCCCACTTGTTGATCATCTCATCCAGTTGCTTTTCAATTTCCTGCGCAACTTCAGCCACTCTTTCTTCATTGAGATCCAGGTAGATAACCTCCATTCCAAATTGGGAAATGATTCTTGTAATTTCCTGGCCCATACTGCCGCAGCCTATTACAGCTACTTTTTGAATGGTTCCTTTTTTTTGGGAGATGGTTTTGCTTAGAGCAAAATCTTCTAATCTTTCTGACATATTATATGAGTTTATGTTATTTTCCGGAAGCCTGTGTTGAGGTTATGGCGACCAGGTTGACTATATCATCCACTGAACATCCACGCGAGAGATCATTAATCGGAGCAGCCATTCCCTGAAGAACGGGTCCAACTGCTTCCGCATCAGCCAGCCTTTGCACCAGTTTATAAGCTATGTTACCCGTCTCAAGTCCGGGAAACACCAGAACATTTGCCCTGCCCGCGATATCAGATCCCGGAGCCTTTGATCGTCCAATCGCTTCAATAATTGCAGCATCCGCTTGCAATTCACCATCAATCATCATATCAGGGGCCATTTTCCTGGCAATCTCCGTGGCACGAACCACTTTATCTACCAATGCATGATTGGCACTCCCCTTAGTGGAAAAGCTTAACATGGCGATCCTGGGCTCAAATCCGGCAATAGCACGTGTCGTTTTACCCGTAGCTACGGCTATCTCAGCGAGCTGATTCGCATCCGGGTCCGGATGAACAGCACAATCCGCAAAGATCATAACCCCATCCTCTCCAAATTGCTTGTTCTTGAGAATCATAATGAATGCACCAGATACAACGCTAATGCCCGGCATGGTTTTTACATACTGAAAGGCGGGTCTGAGTACGTCCCCGGTAGCATTTTTTGCACCCGCAACTTCACCGTCCGCGTCTCCCGCTTTGATCATAAGGGTAGATAAATATAAGGGATCCTGAATCAGATTTCTGGCTTCCTCTTCTGTCAACCCCTTGCTGCTTCGAAGTTTCAGCATTAAATCAATATACTCCTCCATTTTTGAATGGGAAAGAGGATTTACAATGGTTGCAGATGCAATATAGGTCAGGCTCTTTTGTTTGGCTTCTGAGCGGATCTGATCAGGATCACCCAGCAAAATCAGGTCGGCAATTCCTTCCCCAAGAATAAGGTCGGCAGCCATTAAAGTTCTTTCTTCATCCGCCTCCGGTAAAACAATAAGACGCTTGTGTTGTTTAGCTTTTTCTTTTATCTGACTTATTAAATTCATTGATTATCAATTAATTAAGGGAAGTTGTATTTTGTTTTAAAATTAATCAAAAAATTTGAAGGTAATTACAGGAAAAAGATGATTTATGTCAAGTATGATTTCTGCTGTACAACAATACTACGGCGTGATCATTTCCAATGTTTCATATGTTTATTGTATTAAATTTCAATTGTCGAACGAAATCTCAAAAAACTGGATAGTCCATACCTTTTAGGGGGAAAGCGGAGGTCCCTTCCTGGATAATTCAGTTACAAAAAAAGATTTTGAATTAGATTTGTTTTTTGTAGTATCCACTAAAATACCAACCCATGGAATTAACAGATATTTTTAAACGTTTGTGGGATCAGTACTCCCGACTAAATCCTTCTGCCGATGGTATTCACAGGCTTTTTCATCTGAAAGGGGAGGAGGTGATAAATGATCATATTGCCTTCCGGACTTTTGATGATTCCAGGGTAAATATCGATGTACTTTCCAGAATTTTCACTGAAAACGGGTATGTGGAATCAGGTGAATACGAATTTCCGGTTAAAAACCTGTATGCAAAGCACTTTGAACTGCCCGGGGAGCCCAAAGCTCCAAAAGTATTTATAAGTCAGCTAAAAACAGACCGGTTTTCTCCTTTTCTTAGGGAGACCGTAAAAACCATCCTGGATATTGCAGACCCACAGATTTTTAACAGCAGAGAACTCATTTTTTCAGGGAATGTTTTCGGGGTACCTTCGTTCAAAACCTACACTTCCCTTAGAGAGGATTCGGAATATGCTGCCTGGCTCTACGTATTTGGTTTTTGTGCAAATCACTTTACTGTAAGCGTGAATTATCTTCAAAAGTATAATAACCTGGAAAAAGTAAACCAGCTTCTGAAAGATACAGGATATTCCCTGAATACCTCCGGCGGAGAAATTAAAGGGACTCAAAAACAGCTCCTTAGGCAATCAAGCACACTTGCGGATATCGTGGAAATTGAGTTCGAAGAGGGAAAACATCAAATTCCTGCTTGTTATTATGAATTTGCCGAGCGTTATAAAAATGAGAAAGGAGAGTTATTTACAGGCTTTATTGCAGGATCTGCAGATAAAATTTTTGAAAGTACCAACTTCAGAGAGAAAAAGGTTTAGGATCAGGCACCCTCTAGAGGAAGAGTAAAGCAAAACTCACTTCCCATCCCAGGGTTGGAGGATACCCATATTCTCCCTCCCATTTTTTCAACGAAAGCCTTGGAAATGGCGAGTCCCAGCCCATTTCCTCCTCTCAAAATTTCTTCATCGAGATCGACCTGTCTGAATCTGTCGAAAATAAGATCCTGGTTCTGGACATCAATTCCTATCCCCGAGTCTTTCACTTTGAATAAGTATTCCTCATTTTCCCTTGAACAGGTCAGTTCCACAAAACCCTTGTCCGTAAATTTGATCGCATTATTCAGGAGGTTATTCAAAATCTGATTTACCTTTAATCCATCGGTCCGGATTACTTTGTTGTCTCCCAGGTAATCACTTACCCTGAGCTCAATTCCTTTCTTTCGGGCTTCGTGATCGAAGAAATCCTTGAGTTCCTGAAATAGTTCAGGGATGTTTAGATCCGATAAATGAAGGTCGATCAAACCGGATTCAATTTTGGAGATATCGATGATGTCATTGACAATGCGAAGCAACTGGTGACTGCTGTTTCTGATGATTTGAAGGTAGTTTTTCCTTCTTTCAGCATCCTCCTCCGTAAACAAAATCTCGGTATACCCCAGAATTCCATTCATGGGAGTTCGGATCTCATGAGACATATTCGCGAGGAATGCGGATTTAAGGCGGTCGCTCTGTTCTGCTTTATTCTTTGCCTGGGTAAGATCCTCATTCGCCTTTTGCAGTTCCTTATTTAACTTTACATACGCTTCGTTCTGCTGCTGGAGCTGTCGGCTGGTATTCTCCACTTTTTGCATGGCCGATCGGATTTCCGTCACATCGGTGTAAATGGTCGAAAATTTATCTCTTTCCAATCGGTTTAGGGATATTTGATAGCTTTTCCCATTTAAACTGTCGGAATACTCGAATTTGAGCGAGTTTTTTTCAATATCCGAGTCATGGAGACCGTTTTTCAACTCATCTACTGTCAGACCATAAAGCCTGGAATCGTCCTTTCCCAGTATCTCGCTCCTGGAAATCCCTGAAATGGTCTCGTAAGCCTTATTTACATCCAAAATCCTGTAACCGGATATCTCTGATTCTGCGTCTCTAACAATCTCATTGAAAACCATCCCTTCACTCATATTCTCAAATACCGTACGGTATTTCCATTCACTCTCCGCAATGAGAATATCTGCCTTTTTCCTCCGGGTTATGTCGTAAAAAGTGGTTACAAAAAAATTCTTGAAAGGAGAGTAAGCATTAACATCGAAATATTTATCTATGTCCTTCAAATACAATTCAAAGCGCACAGGCTCACCACCAATGGCTACCTCACCATAGGTGGAAATAATATTCTGATCCGTATTGGGAAAGACTTCCAGAGCAGTGCGACCAAGAATATCATCGGATTTTAAATTGGTTTGACGCTCAAACTCTCGGTTCACTTTTAAAAATACATAATCCCCAGGATCTCCTTGCTTATTGCAAATGATCTTGTGGAAGGCAAAACCGGTGTTCATTTCTTCAAAGAGAGAATTGTACTCTTTTTGCTTTCGCTCCAGATCCCGGCTGAGTTCTTCAATCTTGGATTTTAGATCGTCAATGTTGAGCATCGAGATAGTTTTGGGTCATTGCCAGGTTATTTTCACCAAAAAAAATCCGGTTTAAAATATAACCCTCAACAATCCATTCAAAATTATAACTTTGAAACTCTAATTCTATCGTAAAAATGCAGAAATTGTTTCATTTATTTGACAAGGAATTGACCATTCATGGTGAAATTTTTACGGATGAACCAAAACGGATGATATATGCAACCGATGCATCTGCATACCGTGAAATTCCTGATGCTGTTATATGGCCCGCAAATATTGAAGATCTTAAAAAAATTGTGGTTTTCGCAGGGAAAAACAACCTTAAACTGATCTTCCGCGGGGCAGGGACCTCTCTTGCCGGACAGGTTGTCGGTAGAGGAATTGTGGTGGATTTATCCAGATACTTAAATAAGATATTGGAAATCAATGAAAAAGAACATTGGGTTAGAGTTGAACCCGGTGTCGTCCTCGACGAATTAAACCTGGCCCTTAAACCTTATTCACTGTTTTTTGCGCCCGAAACCTCCACCTCAAACCGATGCGTGATTGGTGGAATGGTCGGCAATAATAGCAGCGGACTTCATTCCCTTGTTTATGGAACCACACGGGAACACGTCATTTCCCTTAAATGTATTCTTAGCGATGGTTCCATCGCAGAGTTCGGTCCTGTTTCAAAAGAAACCTTTACTGAAAAATGCAGGCTGAAGAGCCTTGAAGGGGAGATCTACCGACATGTCAACGATCTGCTTTCATCCTCCCAGAACCGGCAAAAAATCCGGGATGAATTTCCACATCCCTCCGTGGTTAGAAGAAATACCGGATATGCTCTGGATATCCTTATGGATTCTGAAGTTTTCCATGCGGAAAGTTCTCAAACTTTCAATATGTGCAAGTTACTGGCAGGATCCGAAGGAACCCTGGCTCTGATTTATGAAGCACGCCTGAACCTGGAACCCTTACCCCCTCCGGTGAAAGGGTTGCTGTGTGCTCATTTTAAAACAGTAAAGGAGTCAATCAAAGGGAATGTAATCGCATTGAAAAACAAGCCCGCAGCGATTGAACTCATGGATGACAAGGTTCTGGAACTTACCAGAGAAAATATTGAGCAACAAAGGAATCGCTTTTTTGTTAAGGGAAATCCGGGTGCAATACTCATGATTGAGATTATGGCCGGAACACAGCAGGAATTAACGCAGAAATCTGATGCAATCATTGAATCGCTAAAGCTTCAAAATCTTGGCTATCATTTCCCGCTTCTAACCGGAAACGACATTAAGAAAGCCTGGACCCTGAGAAAAGCCGGACTCGGAATCCTATCCAATATGCCGGGAGATGCCAAACCGGCTCCGGTTATCGAAGATACGGCAGTAAATACGGACGACCTTGAAAACTATATTGATGAATTCAACTTAATTCTGAAAAAATACAACAGGGAATGCGTTTACTATGCCCATATTTCTGTGGGTGAACTTCATCTGCGACCAGTCCTTAACCTAAAAGATAAAGAGGATGTGGAATTGTTCAGGAAAATAGCAGAAGATACCGCAATCCTTGTCAAGAAATATAAAGGATCCCTGAGCGGGGAACATGGAGACGGACGACTCCGGGGGGAATTCATTCCTTTGATGGTAGGAGATGAAATTTATGAATGGTTCCGCAAACTTAAACTGGTTTGGGACCCGCAAAATATATTTAATCCTGCTAAGATTGTGGATACCGCTCCCATGGATACATCACTCAGATATGAAGCCGGCAGGAAAGAACCGCATATCGAAACCCTATTTGACTTCTCCCGTGAGGGTGGAATTTTAAGGGCAGTAGAAAAATGCAATGGATCAGGCGACTGTAGGAAATCATCCATAATAGGAGGAACCATGTGTCCCAGTTTCCAGGCCAGTCGCGATGAGAATACCACCACCCGCGCCCGGGCAAATCTGCTGAGAGAATTTCTTACCCATTCCACACAAAAGAATCCTTTCAATCATAAAGAGATTTATGATATTCTTGATTTATGCCTTTCATGTAAGGGCTGTAAATCCGAATGCCCCAGTAATGTGGATATGGCAAAGTACAAGGCAGAATTTCTCCAGCATTACTATGATGAAAATGGTATTTCACTGAGAGCAAGAATGATAGCCTACATTACTTCAATTAACCGAATAGGCAGCTACTGGCCCGCATTTTTTAATTTTTTTGCAACCCATTCCAAACTCTCAAGACCGATTAAAAAAATATTAGGTTTTGCATCAGACAGAAGCATCCCCGCTCTACATAAAATAAGTCTTTCTAAATGGCTTTCGCATAATCTTTCCCGTATTAATTCCCTTCTGCCGGACAATGGTCCTCAGGTTTTTTTATTTGTGGATGAGTTTACCCAATACAACGATACTGCCATCGGAATTAAGGCAGTCTCCCTTCTTTCGGCCCTGGGATACCGTATTCTGATAGCGGAGACCGGAGAAAGCGGCCGCACCTATATTTCCAAAGGTTTGTTGAGAACGGCAAGAAGAAAAGCTAACCGCAATATTGAGGTGCTGAAAGGTAGGATCGATGAAGAGCATCCGATTATAGGACTGGAACCCTCTGCAATTCTTGGTTTCCGTGACGAATACCCGGAATTGGTTGATCAACACCTCAGAGAGGAAGCAAAAAGGATAAGTCAGAATGCACTTCTATTCGAAGAATTTTTTATGCGGGAGGTTGAAAAAGGAAGAATCCTAAAAAAACAGTTTACCAAAAGGCCTTTGAATATAAAAGTACATGGACATTGTCAGCAAAAAGCCGTTGCTTCAACATCCAGCACCACTCAGATGCTTGGTTTCCCGGAAAATTACCAGGTAGAAGAAATACCCTCTGGTTGCTGCGGAATGGCCGGCTCCTTCGGATATGAAAAAGAACATTATGAACTTTCCATGAAGGTGGGGGAACTCGTTCTTTTTCCAGAGATCCGTAAGACAGGGAATGAAGTGATAATTTCAGCTCCGGGTACGAGCTGCAGGCATCAGATAAAGGATGGCACAAATCGCCAGGCCCTGCACCCTGTAGAAATAATGTTCGAAGCCCTGGAAGCTTAATTATACCTTCAATTCTTCTCCTTCTGACCTTGCAATGACAACGGCACCACAGCTGTCACTCCAAACATTGGTGGCAGTCCTGAACATATCAAGAATCCGGTCAACCGCCAGGATCAGGCCAACCCCTTCCAATGGAAGGTTAACTGCCGTAAGAATTACCGTTATCATTACCAATCCGGCCATAGGTATCCCGGCAGCACCAATGGAGGCAAGAAGGGCCGTGGCTACCACTATCACCTGCTCAAGAATACTAAGATCCACTCCGTACGCCTGGGCAATAAATAACGCTGCTATGCATTCATATAATGCAGTCCCATCCATATTAATGGTGGCCCCCAGGGGAAGAGTGAAACTGGTAATTTTATTGGATACACCGCTGTTTTCTTCCACCGCCGTCATGGTCAGGGGAAGGGTCGCTCCGGAAGAAGAGGTTGAAAATGCCGTCAACAAGGGTGTGGTCATGTTACGGAAATGCTTGTAAGGACGAACCTTGCCAGCAATCTTTACAATTAATGGAAGACTTATGAAGGCATGAATGGCAAGGGCCAGCAATACAGTACCCATATATAAACCCATCCTGGAAACAAGGCTTGCCAAATCATCCTGATCCGCAACCACCTTTATCACAATACCAAATATTCCAATAGGGGTAAATCGAATGACAAACAAGGTAATCTTCATCATTACCTCGAACATACTGTTGAACAGGTCGTTCATAAAATCCCGGTGCTTGCTGCCTACCCGGGTTATAAAAAAACCAAATAGTATGCTAAAGAAAATGACCGGCAGCATATCGCTGGTGGCCATGGCTCTGACAATATTTTCCGGCACAATTTCTACAATAAGATCCAGAAAACTTCTCTGACTCTCAACGAGGCCCTCCACTTTCTTAACAAAGTTAAGATCCGCTCCTTTCCCGGGCTGAATTAGATTCACCAGAAATAGACCGGTCACAATGGCGAGAGTAGAGGTACCTACATAATACGTAATGGTTTTAACTCCAAGCCTTCCCAGATTTTTGCCCGTTCCTATATTAGTTATCCCCGATACAAGCGAACTTATAATTAACGGGATAATCAACATCTTCAATGCCCTTAGAAATATATCACCTAACCAGCTCAGACTGGAAACTACCGGATTGTGATAACTGGCTTCTTCAATCCGCAAATAATAACCTGCAAATTCTTCAGCAGATAAAATACCTTCCATTAAACTTTGGAATTCAGATTGACTCGCATAAGTCGTACCCTGGTAATCTGATATCCGTGGGATTAAATCTTCAGGAAGATTTTTACGATCCAATGCCTCCAGACTCTTATCGGTAATCCGATAGGAGGTAGGGAAAAAGATACCAAATAAAACTGCAAGAATTAATGCAGCTAAAATCTGCCAATGTAATGCAGGTTTCTTCATCATGCCAAATTTAAATCGGTAGTATTGTTCCGCAAAGACAAAGAAACTAAAAATTATATGCCCGTGAAGAAAATATTTTCGGATAAAGGGTCGGAAAAATGAAAATATCTCGTTCCTGGACCGTTTAAAATGGTAAAAAATGCACGTAACTACATAATAAATAGGCAAATAAGAAGATTTTTAATAGTATTTACCATCTCCTTTTCCTGGAAACGGAAGCCGATTTTGAAAAAAAATTGGCAAAAATTCAGCTTTTCAAATATCCAATTAGTATCTCTTTTAAAAAAAAATCGCCAGCAAGGGGTATTAACGATATAATCGAATGATTTACGAATGTAAACAATGAAAAAGTTACATATGTATTACTAAGCCATTCAAAATTCGTTCACAATTGAACCAAGAGTAAACAAATTTAAAGCAATCTAAACCTGAGAAAAGTAATTATAAAATACATATTATAAAATATTATAAATCAATGTATAAATGTGTTTATTTCAAATTTAACTTTATTATAAAGTCAAATTTTAGGGACACATACAAAAAATTTCGATATATTCACACATATATTACTATATACCATAGTATTAAGTAATTCATATATAGTATATAATAAAGCAACATCAAATCTTCCAAATCATTGTAAATATCAGATTATTAACATTGTATGAAGATTATGGGATCTACGCAGGATAAGCCTCCTTGAATAGGTTAAATATTAGTGTTTACAAATATCTACACTAAAGTTATGAATGTAACAACTTAAATTTGTACTTTTGTAACAATTAAACTTTACGATTGTAATCATGGAAAAACGACTGGAACGGTTACTGGAAGAGTATAAGCTGAATTCCTCTCAACTTGCTGATATATTAGGTGTACAACGGTCGGGAATCTCCCATATACTTGCCGGCAGGAATAAACCCAGTTTTGATTTTCTTGTAAGAATAATCCAGAATTTCCCTGAAATCAATGCAAATTGGCTAATTACGGGCAAAGGTCGCATGTTTATTGAAGAGGGCGAGGATGAATTAAAACCCACAGCAAAGCCTGCAATGCCATCCTTATTTGATTCTCTGGAATCCAGGGATCCTAAAACACAGGTATCTTCAAAACCCCTGCTTACGAAGGAGTCCGAGAAGAAAGAAAAAACAATGAGAACGGGTCAGGAACCGGAAATAGAGACTGTTTACAAAAGTAAACATGCGGATTCCACAGATGAAGTTGTTGAGATGGTTATGATTTTGTATCGTTCGGGAAAATTCCGCAGATATATACCGGATTAATTCATTCTTGAGTATCTTTGCACAAAAATTTATGTATAAGATCTTTCTGAGACCCTTACTTTTCCTTTTACCTCCTGAAAAAGTTCACCACCTGGTTGTTTCGGCCATTAAAATTGTTTCAATCCTTCCTTTTGCCTTACTTATTATTTCCTTTTTCTACCGTAAAAGCAAATATAATAATGCTGTGAAGGTATTTGGGCTTACCTTTCCTAATCGGGTGGGTCTGGCTGCCGGATTTGACAAGAATGCCCGGATCTTTAAGCAGTTTAAAGCCTTCGGTTTCGGTTTTATTGAGATTGGCACCGTAACCCCAAGACCCCAACCGGGCAATCCCAGACCCCGGAGTTTTCGATTAAGAAAGGATAAAGCACTCATTAACCGCATGGGCATCAATAATGATGGTGCAGATGCTATTGCCCTGAGGTTAAAAAACAGGCCCGCAAATTTAATTATAGGAGGTAATATTGGGAAAAATACGGATACTCCAAATAGTAAGGCAGTGGACGATTATGTGTATTGCTTTGAAAAACTATATGAGTATGTTGATTATTTTGTTGTGAATGTTAGCTGTCCCAATGTCAGTGATATGAAAGAATTACAGGATCAGGAAATGCTGGAAGGTATTCTCTCTAGCTTATCTGGATTAAGATCCTCAAAATCAATCTATAAACCTATCTTACTGAAGATTTCACCCGATCTCAATAATATGCAAATTGATGAAACCTTAAAGATCGTTGATCAGACTGGGATTGATGGTATCGTGGCAACCAACACCACTGTTACCAGGAATAATCTTAAAAGCCCTGAATCGAAAATAAAAAGAATAGGGAAGGGCGGATTATCCGGAAAGCCGATAGCCAGCCGATCAACAGAGGTCATCAGGTATATTCATGAGAAAACGGGGGGACACCTTCCTGTTATCGGGGTGGGAGGTATTATGAGTTCCTACGATGCTCTTGAAAAGCTCAATAAGGGAGCTACGTTAATTCAGGTATATACCGGCTTTATATATGAGGGTCCAGGATTTGTAAAGAGGATTTTACGAAGAATCAGCCGTTCCCCTTTTTGAATATAAATGCACCTACTGCTCTTTTTCCAGTACCTTTCCGGTCATAGGTACAAATCGAACCGGATATTGAACCTGCTTTTGAAGTCTTCCTTTTTCATCCTTACTAACTACAATCAATTGTTGAGTGCTAAATGCCTCACCTACAGGGATTACGATATATCCTCCGGGTCTTAATTGATCGATCAGAGGCTGGGGAATGTTTTCCGGCGCACAAGTCACAATGATCCTGTCAAATGGAGCCTCTGATGGCCAACCTTCATAACCGTCTCCGATCTTCACCTTTATTGTGTTATAGCCTAGCTCCGATAATGTTTTCTTTGCGTGCATTCCCAGTTCCTCCACAATTTCAATGGTGTAGATATTTGGAGTAAGCTCCGATAAAACTGCGGCCTGGTAACCACTTCCGGTACCTATTTCAAGAATCTTATCTCCTTCATTTATCTTTAATAATTCGGTCATATGGGCAACCATGAAGGGCTGTGAAATGGTTTGCATATACCCGATGGGTAAGGGGGAATTGTGGTAAGCAAGGTCTTTCATTTCATCTGGCACAAATTTATGCCTGGGAACGTTCATCATGGCTTCCAGAACTTCCTCGTTTCTTACGGGGAAATTCGAATGGCTGGCTATATGATCAATAACCATTTCCTTCCGTTCCGTCTTCCTTTCCTCAAATCTGGGGCGTTGCCATGATCGTTCCGTATTCGTGGCCTCCTGAGCGGAAAGATGATTCAAGGGATTCACCAGCAACAGGATAATGTATAGTGTCAACTTTTCTAATGTCAGCATGATCATCAGTTTAATCTGCAAATTTATAATTTTTGAATTATCCCGAAAATCGTTGCAAATACCATGCTGAAATTAAGGAGGAAATATTATTTTTTTATTATAGAGTGTCTTGCTTCCTTGAGAAACAGCAATCCACCCATGATACTCATTAAGGCCGCAATGGTTGTGGCCGACTGGTATTGACCCATCGTATCAAAAATGATCCCACCAGTTATCGGACCAAATATTCCTGCAATACCATATCCCAGAAATATGAAGGGATAAAGAATGCCAAGATTATGAATACCAAAGAGATGAGAGGTTTCCCTTGCAAAAAGCACAAAGTTTCCTCCGAAATTAAATCCAATCATCGCCGAAATAAAAATAAAACCCAAAGCACCCGGTTGGGTATGTCCCAATAGGAGGATACCGGCCGACTGTAATACCAGGGCAATAAGAATGCTGAGGGCCGATCCGGTATAATCGCTAATAAATCCCCATCCCAATCGACCTGCAAAATTGCTTATGGCGAAGATTGAAATCCCCAGAACCAATATATGATCGTTAATTTGATTTTCTGCTCCAATCGGCTTTAAGTTTCCGATAATTAAAAGTCCGGCGAAAGTTCCTGTAAATATGCCAAAAAATAGCCTCAGAAAATTCTTTTCTTTCCAATAATCCCGAATATGACCTCCTGTTATTGAGCCGGAGGGTGGAGGACTCGACATCAGAAATGACAATGCCATGATTACCGCCCCATAAAACAATCCCATGATCCGAAATACCTCCAGGATACTCCTGCCGGAACTTAATAATGCCTCCGCAAGTAAAGATAAGACCACAGCAGCCAAGCCAAACCCCGCAGTCGCAACCCCCGATATTAATCCTTTTCTTTCCGGAAACCACCTCACCGGGGCAACCAGGGATACCAGATAACCAAATCCCGTACCTATCCCGGCAAGCATACCGATTCCAATTAAAATCCAAACAAATCGGCCTCCCGAGTACCCTGAGACCAGGTAGCCCAGGGAATAGAATAATCCGGAAAGCAAAGCAGTTTTCCTTGTTCCAAGCCTCTTTTCGATTTTTTCAACAAACAACATGGTAAATGTAAAGACCGCGATAACCACCCCAAAAACCAGCTGGGTCTGGGATGCCGTAAATTGATATTCATCCATGAGTCCGGGAACGAATATACTCCATGCATAAATACCTCCAAGAGAGAGCATAATTCCAAAAGAGCCGGCAAGGGTCAATAATGCTTGCTTTTTCATGTGAACAGGATCAATTACCAGTACTCAAATCAAAGTAACATCACTTTTAATCAAATGTTTGCCTCAGATAAATTGTCTTACATTATAATTAAGCAAGATCGTGATTATAAGCGAGAATGAATGGATTTCCTATAAAAAACCCTGACAAATTTCTTTGCCAGGGTTGTGATTCAGCTGGGGCTCGAACCCAGGACCCCATCCTTAAAAGGGATGTGCTCTACCAACTGAGCTACTGAATCAATGTTTTTTTGTTTTTTGCTAACGGGATGCAAAGATAGCGTATAATTACTTTTATCCAAAGGAGTTCCATTTTTTTTTAATTTATCCCAACCCAAATTACTTCTGAAGGGTAATCAGGATGCCAGTTTCTCAGGGTTAGATAATGTCTATATTATGCTGCTCAGAAATGAAACCTAATTTAAAATTTCAGGTTAAAGTAATATGTTTATCTGATAAATGCAGTAACTTGACCTAAATTCGAGCCTGATGCACTTAAAACTACCTCCCAGACTTTATCTTGTCTTTTTGCTGTGCCTGGGTTTCTCAGGGGCTGATTTATCTTCGCAGGGACTGTTCGATAAGGTCTATTTTGGAATCAAAGCGGGTCCCGTTTACAGTTATTTCAATGATGCTCAGCCGCATACGGGCGGAAAAGCCGGAGTTATTGCAGGATTTACTGCCGAACACAGAAGCTTTCAACGTTTATTCTTTGTTACTGGCATAAATTACTGCCTTCAGGGAGGCAAATACATGAGTTTTAACACAGAATACTTCGGAGGAGGGGACGGAACTGATGGGATTATTCTGGGATATTTTTCCTCCAATTCCATACTAATGCACAATGTTGATATCCCAATTATGGCAAGAGTATACCTGAGTACGCAAAATAAAGTCCTTCCCTATATGTTTGCCGGTCCCTCACTTTCAGTGAACCTGGCTGTGTTTAATGATTATGATCACACAGATATCCTTGCCAGTCAGCATATTACATGGGCAGGATACGAGAATTTGACTAGAAGTTATAAAATGTATCAGGCATATGTTAACCTGGGATTAGGAACGGAATTCTATATAAACACCCGGAGTTTTAATGTGGAAATTGCCTATAAATACGGATTAACTCCGGTAAAAACGGTACATAGTTTTTTAAATAATTATAAACTTACCGGCGATCTGTATAATGATAGTTTTTTCATTACTCTCGGCTATGGATTCTAAGTTATTAGTTGTGCTCTTTGGTTTTAAAACCCATTAATATCCTATATCAAAATGAAAAAGACCTTCTTTCTATTCATCATTTTGTCTCTTTCGACCCTGTATTCCTGCAGGGAGGAATTTAGTCAGGAAGATGCGCTGGATTTATTGAATTCAGTAGATATTAGCGTTTATGTTTATAATCGAAGTCTGGATTATTCTGAACCGGTTCAAAATGCAAGGGTAAAAATAACCCAGGGAAATTCGGTGTATGAATTGACCTCAGATTCAAACGGACTCGTAAACGTTGAGGGTGCAGAATACGGTAAGGTATTTATTTCTGTGGAGGCAGACGGATTTACATCATGGTATTCCGATGTAAGCTTTTATTCTACAGGTGAGGGCCAGAATCAGCAAACCTATTCGGTCGGGATTTATTCCCTGTCGGACGAAAGCCTGGCTAAAGTTAGCGGAAAAGTCCTGATCGAAAAGGATCTCACAAATGATACCGCTGAGTTTGCAGACGGGATAACCCTCAACCTGAGAATTTCCCTATCGGAAGGAAGTTTTGAATTCCGGGCTGTTACGGATAAATTTGGAAATTATGAGTTCCATGTCCCCAGCGAAAACAGGGGTGGGTATGCAAGCATCAGAATCCCCGACCTTGAAATCAACCAGAAGATTGCTTATCATAAAATCGCCAGTGATTCGCGCAGGTTCCCGGAAGTACTGCCAACAACCGACCTGGTTCCTACCGTGTTTTCAACCAATACCGGATACCTTAGAAACCATAACAACTATCCGGTTAATGAAATCTGGCCCATATACGCGGTTGCAGATCCTGCACCCGATGAAATTTATACTGCGGTCATCGATGAGGTCTATTCCGATTATCAGGGTGGGATCAATTGGTTGTCATTTAGTTATGGGGGCTATTACCTGGGTGATCCCGATGAGGTTGTCAATATTCATTTTCACAGCCTGGCCACTGGATCAGGAGCTACCATGCAGGTGTTCCTGACAAATTATTACAATTTAAGGGATGCTGTTTTTAACGGAGATTATTCTCTGGTTCCAGGAAGTGGTTATCCAGAAGCCGATCAGGAAGGAGATTCTTATCTCCTTAATCGGACCCCATACAGGGAACCTGTGCCAAGGACCAGTGATAACCGGGAAGTCTCTCTGGGATATCTGTTGCCCGGCTCCAACACTATCCTGAATATTGATTACGGTACCGGAGTATACCGGCTGCATGACCTTGATTAAGCGGTTTCGACTACCTGGCCAATATTTACTAATACCGGATGATTTTCTCGGGAGTGTTTTTTCTTAACCAGCTCCGGATTATATGATGGATATCCCTGTTATCCTGCTGTTTTTCAATACATTCCTTGAGACTCTCCACGTTCAGGTAGGCATCTTCCGTATTCACAAACCCATATCCGCAATAATGTCCGTTTTCAATGCATACAACCGACCTTTCAGCAGGATCTCTTCCTTTATCAATAATTAGCAAATTGTCGTTCTGATAGCTAAGGAAATCTTTCAATTTGCCAGCCCTTTCGTTGTATTTATGAGTATTTTCTTTCCCGATACAGGCACCATTGCATTGCCTTATTCCGTAATTAAAACAGGCCCCCTTGGTGTCGTAAAGACCACTTAATTTCTGACATAACCAGTGTTTTTCCACCATTTTATTCATGATGCTCCTGGCTTCCGTAAGATTATTAAAGCCCGTTAAGGGAATTTCGTTGCTATCGCTCGTTTTTTTAATGCTGAAATTAAGATAACCTTCCTTATCCCTGAAACTGTAAAGTCCCCAATGGTGAAGAGTCCTCTTTTGGGCACGATTATAATAAGGTTTATTCTTTTTGATCTCAAAAGACTCCTTCAATAAGGCTATTAATTCGCTACCGGTGAGTTCATAGCTGATTTCCGCAATTTTTCCCCCAAGTTCAGTGGATTTGCGGGTGGTCCTGTTTCCAAGATGACCCAAAATACGGTCGTGAATATGAGTACTTTTCCCTACATATATGAGGTTACGATCACAATCATATAGATAATAAACTCCGGTTTCGTTAGGCAGTGTATCAATATCAGAAGGTTTCAGGTATCCATTCAGATTCTTGAGCCTTTGTCCCGTTACCGAAATCAGCCCAAGCTCATCCGAGGAAAGGGTATTTTGTTGAAGAAGATGCTGAAACAATAATACCGTTGCATAGGCATCGCCCGATGCCCGATGCCGGCCATTTATCCGGATTTTCAGACTGTCACACAGTTTTCCCAAACTATAGGATGTATAGCCGGGAAGCAGCTTTCGACTAAGTTTAACCGTGCAAAGGGTTTTTCTGGAAAAGGCATAGCCCAGCTGATTAAATTCGCTTTTGATGAAAGCATAGTCAAAGCTGACATTGTGTCCAACTATGGTGCATCCCTCGGTTAATTCCACAATCTCCCGGGCTATTTCATAGAACCGGGGAGCATTCGCAACCATTTCATTGGTAATTCCCGTTAATCCCGTTATAAATGGCGGTATGGTTTTTTCCGGATTGATTAAACTACAGAATTCACCTGTTATGGAAGTACCATCATGCAAATAAATGGCTATTTCAGTGATTTTTTCGTGTTTGGGACTTCCTCCCGTAGTTTCTATATCAATAATCGCGTATTTCATACCCCTGGATTCCGGAATAAAAATAGCACTTCCTGGTTTTAAGACTTAACCTGGCAGGGGAACTTTTCAACAACTCTGATTTTTATGCACTCCCTAAATTTTAATTTATTGATATTCAGTATTTTAACCTCTAAAAATATCTGCATATTCTTCGAAAAATGATTCCAGCTTCATCATGTTTTTGTAGAAGAAAGGAAATATAACCGGCCAGTCCTCCTTGTTATAGAGATTTACTCCCATTAGCTTCAAGGAAACCCTTGAAATGGATTTTCCAGTGGGTAATATATGTTCCAGTTCCCATTCAAGCGAAGTTCCCATTTTCTCTTCCAATCTGGGTTTAAGCTCCTCGAGCCTATGGAAAATGGATATCCGGATATCTAGGTTCCGGGTTTCAATATCGATTCCTGTAAGGGCATGATCAGTGTCAATATGGAATTTGAGCTTTAATTGTTTGATACCGGTTTTATCCAGCATCCATTTGGCAGGTTTTCCTTTCTGCCTTCTCCGGATGGCTGAATAATGATGAAACCTTTCCCAGAATTCAAGTCTTATAGCCTTGGACTCTTCCCTGTTAAACATCATAAATCGGGTTTTTTTCGATGGGATTTTTTTTCTGAAACCATCTTCTTTATTTTCAGACGCTTTTCCACCGAAGCTTTGCCGGGACGCGTCCTTAGCCTTGGCTTGGCTTCTTTAAGTGCGGAATTAATTAGTTCGTGGAAACGGTAGGTAACCGACTCTTTGTTATTTAACTGAGACCTGGAAGCTTGTGAACTTAAAATTAGTTCGTCCGATTGAGATATGCGGTTTTTTAACTTTACCCGGATTTTTTCCTTCTGTTGCTCCGAAAGTGTGAGAGAGTTTCCAATGTGAAACCGGAGCTCAACCCGGGTATTTACCTTATTTACATTTTGGCCGCCGGATCCCTGGCTTCTGGAATGCTGATACTCCAGCTCATTTTCAGGTATGGAAATCATAACTCATCTTTCTTCTTTTCCGAAAAGGATTGCTAAAATACCATGATTCCTGAAGATATAAAAATCAAAGTCTTGGGAAAAAGCGATTACTGACAAGGAAGGCAGGGATGAAAAAGCCTCATTTTCCCTCTTTCTCCAGAGCTTCAATCCTGTCCATCAACCGGTCCGCTTCAGCATAAAACTGATCGGAACTTTTACGGTCGGTCTTGGAAAGGTCAAAAGCTTTCTTCAATAAGGAAGCATATTCCTTGCGTAAACGCTCGCTTTCGGATTTTTTTTTGAATAACCTCATTCTGTTTTAACATATTAAGTGACCGAAGCATTGCTCTAGATGGAGGTGATGTCGGTAAATGATTCTGATTTCAATTTCTGCATTTTAATAAAAAATTCATTGACAGAATTAAAGCCCAGAGAATTCTTTAATTTCACATATTCCTTGTCGCAGTAAAAGGACCAGGTGTCTTCCGATTTAAAGGTGCTCAATCGATAATAGGGAACCACCCAGGCATAGGTTTCCAGAATGGACCGAAAACTTATGATCAGTCCGCGAGGTCGTAGCTCAATGTTGCAATAGTTGATGCTGTTATCCAAATTTAAAAGGGCGGCTAATTCACTACTGGCTTCCTTAATTTTTAATTTGGGTGACCCGGTGCCTCCCAGTTTCAGACGCTCTCTGAACGAAAATGCTTTTCCAACCAGTTCATCAACAGCCTCTTTCATTTCTTTATTGTTATAAGATACATTACAAAGCATAAAAGTATTTTTAAGCGTCAGGGAAGTTTCTGTGTAAACACTGTAAAGATGGAGTTGTTCAAAAGACTGCTTACAAGGAAAGGATGTAAACCCAATTTATACGGAACCTTAAATGATGGATTATATTTAACAATAGATCAGTATACTATGACCTTATTTCTTAAGAAACCCTCATTAAATTCCCAAGAGTATGAACAGGGAACCTCTCAATAACCGGAATACCTAAATGCATGAGTCTTGAAAGTAGTTTGTTGCTATTAAATATGTACATTTGAAACGAGAGCAAACCAATAAAACCAGCTATTTGGGATGCCCCTGTTCCCTATAACGATAAAGGCCATCAGGTACAAAAAACCAATAGAATAATGAAAACAAACCCATTAGGAATCTTTCTTTTCCTGCAAGTTTTGCTGGCAGGGGGAATTGTTACAGCTCAGTACCCGAATCATACTCTGCCTGAATATCCTGCAGAGTGGAACTCCGGGTGGATTACGCACCCGGACATTGATGAAACTGCCCATAACGAGATTCTGTTCCGACAGGTTTTTACCCTTGAAGAGAGACCAGACACTTTCATCATACACCTAAGTGCTGATAACCGGTATCGACTTTTTGTAAATGGTAAGCAGGTGGTTTTCGGACCCCAACTTGCCGATATCAGGCATTGGAGATATGAAACAATCAACCTTGCTCCATTTCTGAAAACCGGTGAAAATGTTATCGCTGCTTCTGTCATGAATTGGGGAGTAGACCGAAGCTATGGAATCATTTCCAATCGCACCGCTTTTCTGTGTCAGGGAAACAGCGGAAAGGAGACTTTCCTAAACACAGGCTGGGAAGGTAATTGGAAGGTTTTTCATAATCACTCTGTGTATGAAAAACCGGTCGACTGGATATTTGGTGGACAAATAGTTGGGGGTTTTTATGCCGGAAATCCTACCGATTCCATTGTGGGTGAAAAATACCCATGGGGCTGGCAGGAATTGGGTTTTGAGGATTCCGGATGGGTAAAACCTGAAGTGGTCTTTTCAAGACCTAAAACCAATGCCGGTGCAGGTCATGGATGGATCATGCAACCCCGGACCACGGCAATTCAGCGACTGGAAGAGGAGGGGATGGGAAAAGTCATTCGTTCCAATGATCCTTCTTTCAGGACCGGACAGGAATTTTCCGGATTTCAGGTCGACCGGAATTCGCATGTATCACTCTTAATCGATCGAGGCTACGTAACTCTTGGATACCCAAAAATTAAGATTTCAGGTGGCAGGAATGCCATTATCCGGATCCGCTACAGCGAGGCCCTTTACGATGAGGAAAACAAAAAAGGAAACCGGAATAGTTATGAAGGAAAAATCATTAAAGGGATCTCCGATGTATATCTTATGGAGGGTGGAGAGAACAGGATCTTTCAACCCATGTGGTTTCGTGCTTACCGTTTTACAGAGCTGGATATTACCACCTTTGAAGATCCTGTGACCATTCATGATTTCCACAATGAAAAATCGATTTCCCCCATTGCAGCAACCGCTGTCTTTGAATCTGATAATGAGGTTCTTAAAGAGATCTGGAATATTTGTGCCCATAGTCTTGATATCTGTGCACAGGATAACCTTCTGAGCGATGCATATTATGAACAAATGCAGTATGTTGGCGACCTCAGACCTCACCTGAAAGCCTGGTGCAGTCTGACCGGTGATCTGACTTTTTTCAACAGCGCCATGGAGCAGTTCAATAATTCTCGTTTACCCGATGGGAACATAACCAGTTGTTACCCTCTTAAAGCCACCTTCGTTCATCCTTCCTATTCGCTTATCTGGATCGATATGCTGCACGATCTCATGATGCTGGAAGGAAATAAGTCCAGAATCGAAGCCTACATGGATGAAATGGACGAGGTTTTCCGTTATTATGAATCCCTTATCAACGGGAATGGCCTGGTTGGGAATTCGGAATATCATATGTTTATCGACTGGTACGAAATACGAGGAGGGAATTCACAAGCCAACAGGGATGGAAACTCTGCCATTCTTACGCTTAATTATGCCTACAGTCTTAATAAAGCTTCCGAAATGCTTGAATGGCTCGGATATAGGGAGAAAGCAGGTATTTACCGCACCCGGTCCCAAAAATATGCTGAAATCGTAAGAAAATTGTGTTTTAATGAAGAATTGGGAATTTATCTGGATAATCCTGATGTGAATTTTTATGACCAGCGGGCCAGCATCCTTGCTGTTCTTAACGGAGCCCATTCACAGCAGGAGAAAGCCGAACTTATGAACAGGATCCTTTCACCAGAAACTCCCTTTGACAGCTATGCAAACCTCTTCTACTATTTTTACCTCTTCGAAGCGATGGAAATGACCGGTACTGGTAATTTCCGCAAGACATTGAAGCCCTGGAAGGATATTGCAGATATGGGAATGACTGCCACTCCGGAAAAGCGTATTGAACAGAATCCCCGCTCCGAAGTCCATCCCTGGACCGCTCATCCGGTTCACTATTATTTCAGTATTCTTGCAGGGATCAAACCCTCCTCACCAGGATTTGAAACCGTGATGATCAGTCCAAATCCATCAGGACTAAAGAATATAAAGGCTGAAATGCCCACACCTCAGGGCTGGATCAAAACCAGATTCGATTTCACGGATAAGGGTGGAATCCGCGGCTCGATCATACTTCCCGGAGGCATGACCGGAGAGCTTATCTGGAACAATAAAAAGTTGAGCCTTAAGCCCGGAGAAAATGTGGTTGTGGAGGAGTATTTTTCACCTCCGGAATAAAATCATAAGATGTAAATGACTTATAATCTGAATCTTTAATCATGAAATTTTACTCTTTCAAAATCGTATCCCTTCTTATGGCAGGCTTGCTTTGTTCCTGCAATTCCGAAGAGAACCACAAGGAGGAACCTATCCGCATCAGCGGGATTTACCCCCAACTTGCCATGTATAATAATGAGGATGAATGCGGTACAGGTGCGGTGGTTCCCTGGAATGACAGACTTTGGGTTATTACCTATGGTCCCCACTTACCCCGGGGGTCTTCGGATAAATTATATGAGATCACTCCGGATCTCAAGCAGGTAATTCGACCGGAAAGCATTGGGGGAACTCCCGCAAACCGCATGATCCACAGGGAAAGCAATCAACTGATCATTGGGCCATATGTGATAGACAGTAGCAGCAATGTAAGGGTAATCCCTTATTCCGAAATGACAGGTAGACTTACCGGGAACACCCGTCATCTGTTTAAGCCCGATAGTATGATCTATTTTGGAACCATGGAGGAGGGCTTTTATGAAGTGGATGTATATTCTCTCGATGTAAAAACTTTGTTTGAAGATTCTCATAATTTGAAACCTGAGGATTATGGTAGGTTACTCCCGGGTGCCCATGGAAAAGGACTGTATTCGGGTCAGGGTGTGCTGGTTTACAGTAATAACGGTGAAAGCTCAGCCGAAGCAATGGAACGTTTTGATGTTCAATCGGGGGTTCTTGCTGAATGGAATGGCGAGGACTGGAAAATAATTCGCCGGGCCCAGTTCGTCGAGGTTACAGGTCCGGGAGGGATCCATGGAAACAGGAATCCTGACAAAGACCCGATCTGGGTCACAGGCTGGGACCATAAATCTGCCCTGGTGGGGCTCAGAAGTGCTTCTTCAGGGAATTGGGAATTTTACCGGATACCCAAAGCAAGTCATAGCTATGACGGTGCTCATGGTTGGAATACCGAATGGCCCCGGATAAGAGATGTAGGCACACCCGGTAATCCAGCCTTCCTGATGACCATGCATGGGATGTTCTGGTGGTTCCCCGAAAGTTTTGATTCCGGATCCCTTGCGGGTATTCGTCCGGCTTCTTCCTATTTGAAAGTTATCGGGGATTTTGCTCGCTGGAAGGATCAGATTATTTTTGGTTGTGATGATGCTGCGAAAAAAGAATTTCTGAATAGGAGAAGCATTAAAGGAGGAATCCATGGTGCAGGTCAGTCAAACTCCAATTTGTGGTGGCTGTTTCCGGAAGAAATCAATGATTTAGGTCCGGTGACAGCAAACGGAGCTGTCTGGTTAAACGAAACACTGCCAGGGGGAACCGTATCTGAAGCTTTTTTGATGGCCGGATGGGAAGAGAAAAACGTATGGGTGAGTAACCAGGGAGACAGGAATGCCACTCTTGTTTTTCAACTTGATGAAGAGGGAAAAGGAGATTGGATGGATTATCTTCAGATCTCTCTTGAACCGGGAAAAGATTTTCATTTTGCACTCCCGCCCGATCTTAATCCGGAATGGATACGTGTTAAAACGAAGCACAGATTCACGGGTAGCGTGCAGTTTTCCTGTACTTCACCCGATTCGAGAGATAAGATACCGGACGAAATTTTTCATGGAATCTCCAAAATTGACCGAAAACCACATAAATCAGGGATCCTGTATGCCCTTCCTGATGACCGTAAATCTATGGGGATCGCCTGTGTAGATAAAAATTCATGCGACCCCCGGGAAAAGATGTATTATGAACTCAACGGGGATATGGAATTAGTCAGGAAAGAAGATACGGCCATGTGGAATTATATCAGTCAACATTTTGCCATACCTGAAAATGCCCTTACTATTGATTCATCCTCAGTGCTTATTATGGATGACCTGGGAAGACGTTGGAGACTTCCCCTGGGAGATACCGCCTTTTCAAGTCCGACCCTTAAAGCAAAAATGAGGATTGCACGAGAGGTCTCTACCGAGCGGGACCTTATGAATTGTCATGGAACTTTTTACGAACTCCCGGCAGAAAATGCCGATGGATTCGCAAAAATCAGACCGGTAAGTTCACACAATTTCAGGATCACAGATTTTGCCGGATTCAGGGGATTGCTGATAATGACCGGAGTGGATCCGCAATTCACAGAGGATAATCCCCATATTTTTTCCTCCGAAGATAAAAATATCGCTGTCTGGGCAGGTAGTATCGATGATTTATGGAAAATGGGCAAGCCCACAGGAAGGGGCGGCCCATGGTATGAGACCCCGGTTAACCCCGGGGTCCCGTCAGATCCTTATCTTATCGGTTTTTATGACCAGAGGAGACTGATTATATCCCATAATTCCAATGAAATAGTCAATTTTACCATTGAAGCTGATGTCAGTGGCCACGGACCCTGGATCGAATACCAAAAAATCCGGGTAGAACCAGGAAATGAAAATATCTTTGAATTTCCCGATAGCTTCGAAGCCCGCTGGATCCGGTTTATTTCCGACAAAAAAACCAAGGCTACGACATGGCTGGAATATAAATAGAAATAAAACTATTATTTAATTGATCAATACTAAAACTTTATAAAACAGATGTTTAAATAGTGAATATGGATGAGCTGATTTTCCTTTACGGGACCCTTCTTTCCAAAAAATTCAATCCTGTTTCTGAGTTGATAAAAGAATTTACCCAACCGGTCGGAGCGGGTTGGTTTAAGGGTAAATTATACCTGATTGATGACTATCCCGGTGCAGTGCCGGACAAATCACCGGATTCAAGAGTGATGGGGTTTATCCACAAAATTAACGATAAGCAGAATATATTTTCCGTTTTGGACGAATATGAAGGATATGATCCCAAAGATGAGGATAATAGTTTGTTTGTAAGAAAACAAAAACTGATTGTAACAAACAACGGGACCCAAGAGAAATGCTGGATATACCTGTATAACAAGGATATCGGCGGACTGACCGAGATACCTGACGGGAATTACCTGCGCTATCGTAAGGATGTAAACGATATAGCTAAATAATTCTATAAGGAAATAAAGATGTTTTTATATTAAATTGGATTGAAGTACTTTTGTGCAGGAAATAAAGAACAAAGATGCCACTGCACAATTGTGATCTCCGGGAAGAGCTGAACAGAGGATCGGTGGAGAAGAATCTACCGGAAAAGAATTTCTGGTTAGGGTTACCTAAAGGATTTTTCGCACTTGCCCCCATGGAGGAGGTAACCGATACCGTTTTTAGGGAAGTGATCCTCAGGACATCTGCTCCTGACCAGCTACACCTGGTATTTTCAGAATTCATTAATGTTGATGGCTTCCTTGACAAACAGGGCAGGGATCAGGTTGTACACAGGCTCTATTCTTCATACCGTGAACAGGCTTTTCTAAGGGAGAAAAAGGTAGGGTTGGTATTGCAGATTTGGGGATCTGATCCAGAAAAATTTTACCGGGCCGCCAGGGAAATTTCAGACAGCTTTGTTTTCGACGGATTTGATATCAATATGGGGTGTCCGGTCAAAAAGATCATCCGGAAGAATGCCTGTAGCGCTCTCATTAACCATCCGGAATTGGCAAAAGAATTAATCCATGCCACCCGGGAGGGTGGAAAAGTGCCGGTGAGTGTAAAAACCCGGATCGGTTTTAATTCTGTCGTTACCGAAACCTGGATCGAAAGTCTCCTGAAAGCAGTCCCTTCCAATATTACCGTTCATGGTCGGACGCAAAAAATGCAATCCCAAGGGGAGGCAGACTGGAACGAGATCCGAAAAGCAGTACTTGTTCGAGATCAGGCTTCTCCCCAATGCCTGATTACAGGTAACGCTGATATTGAGTCGTATTCAGACGGAATTGAACGGGGAAGATCGTCGGGTGTGGACGGATTGATGATCGGGCGGGGAATTTTCCGGGATCCCTTCTTTTTCAGCAATTCGGGAATGGCAGTTGAAAAAAGGAAACTGGAATTGCTTCTTTATCATCTTCAGCGCTTTCAGGAAGAGTGGGAGGGAAGGAAAAACTTCGCTATCCTGAAAAGGTTTTTTAAAATTTATGTCAGCTCATTTGAAAGTGCGGGCAGTTTGAGAGCCAAATTAATGGAAGCAACCCAGGTTGAGCAGGCGAAAGAGATTGTTTTGGGGGCCCTGAGCAGAATGCCGGAAACCGGGGAAGTGCTTGATTTTCCCAGAACAGCTGATAAAGAATGGGCCAATAACCAGGCAAACGACTGAAATTCTTAGCTATCGAAAGACCGAGTCCGGATCCATCAACTAAACGGGTAATTTTAGATTCTGCCTGCACAAAGCGATTGAGATAGACAGTCTTTCAGCGGAAACCTGTTAAAGTTCCCTTAGATAATGGCTATTGAAAAGAAATTGACTTGAAAGTAAATTTCACAATCCCTTTAGAATTCAGAAAACTCAGGTTATTTTACCACAGGAACCCGGGAATCCTGCTATTCTTTTACTACCTTAAATTCCCTTTGATCCCTGTATTCCCTGCCAAATTGATCCACCACCTTTATTTCCATGGTATGAGAACCTGCCTGTAAACCATAGGGAGAACGGGCTCTCCATAAGTGGTAGGAATTAATGGGATTAGAGGGTCTGGTTCCGTGCAGAAGTTCTTCGGAACTGTCCCATTCGTAGCGGATTCCTGAAAAATAAGGATCCGGTTCAACTACGTAGGACATTTTTTTCCACTCGCCCTGATTTATCCTGTAAAACACCGAATCGTTGTCGCTTCCCTGATAAAAGTTCACATAAAAGGAGGCTCTTGAGTATTTTCCTTCGGGTAGGGTTTTGGGTCCATAGATTCGCATTTTCTCAGTCGGATTGCCGGCAACAAAATATTCATATGCATATGAGTTTCCCTCGAATTTCAGAACATTATACCCATTAGGGGTTCCGTCTCTCATGGTAGAATAGGGAATGCCGTTCACATCAAGCCTGCCCGACCACCAGTCGCCCGAAGCAGTTCCCACATTGTAATGGTGATGAGGCTTATCCTGTAACCAGCCATCCTTTTCGGTAAAGAAATAATGCTTTTGTATATGTGTATGCCCGGAGAGGGATAAGGTATACCTGAAAGGAGAAAGGATTTTAAAAAGTCTCTCGCGGTCAGCATTTCTGAATGTTTCACCCCATCCTTCCTCATTGAAAAGGGGAATGTGCATGCATAGTACCACCAGGAAATCTTCAGGTACGTTTTTCAGATCATTTTCAATAAAAGTAAACTGCCTCTCGCTCAGTCCGCCTACATAAAAACGATCATTGTATGTGTTTGGAAAAATGACATCATTTAGGATTATGAAATGGACCTTACCTTCATTAAATGCATACGTAGACGGACCGAACCGGCTTTCGTAAGTTTCGTCGGAATGCTCACGGACCTTTGCATCAAAATTCATATCATGGTTGCCAAGTACATAATACCAGGGAAGACTCAGGCTTTTCGTGGCATTCACCAGAGGATAGAACAGATCAAGGTTATCACCGACATTATCCCCCAGGGTAATTCCAAAGGAATACTGTTCGGTTCTTTTTACATCCTCTACAATGTCGTCTTCATAGTATCCAACTTCACGGATGGAGTAGGGTTGAGGATCTGAAAATACGAGGATGCTGAAATCTTCCTGACTTTCCTTTTTGATAAGTGGAAAATTCACCGCCTCCGGTAAGCTGCCGGTTGGGGTTAATCCCGAAAACTCAAGATCAGGGGAGCCAAGAGGTCGATGCAGGTAATAAAAACTAACGAGTTGGTCTTCATTCACCGGATATTGGTAATCGGAGGGTTTTATCACAAAAATATTTCCTTCCTCTCCAAGCGGAATATTGTATTTCCCATTTTTTCCGGTTATTACCACAGTCTCCCCGTTGGACACCGAGACCTTTGGTATACCGGGTTCTCCCGTATTTTGAATACCATCGCCATTCTTGTCCTCGAATACAGTACCGGTCACCAGATCCTGGGAGAAAACGCTGCCTCCAAAAATCAAAAGAAGGCCTAGGGGAATAATTGATTTAAACATGATATTTTCTTTATTTTTTAGGTAAAAATATTCTTTCCTTTTAACAAAAGATTTTCGCTGGCTTTAAATTATCATTAAGATTAATCTTCGTCGGTTACACAGCCCTGGGAGGCAGAACCTGCGAGTTTTCTGTACTTGGCGAGCATCCCCGAAGCCGGTTTGGGATTGGGGAGAACGGAGTTAAGCTTTCTCTTTGCAATTTCTGTTTCATCCAGGTCAACCTTTAGGGAATTTTTTTCGGCATCGATATGGATGATATCCCCGTTTTGTATCCACGCCAGGAGTCCGCCGCTATACGCCTCCGGACTGATATGTCCCACTACAAAACCATGAGAACCTCCCGAAAATCTCCCATCGGTAATAAGAGCAACCTCTTTTCCCAGTCCCGCACCCACAATGGCTCCGGTAGGTTTAAGCATTTCGGGCATGCCGGGTGCTCCTTTGGGACCACAATTCCGGATGACAATAACATCTCCCTTTTTTACTTCATTTTCAATTCCCCGGATAGCCTCAAATTCATCTTCGTATATCCGGGCCGGACCTGAGAAACGGATTCCCTCCTTGCCCGTTATTTTTGCCACGGCACCTTCTTCGGCAAGGTTACCCTTCAGAATTCTGATGTGCCCGTCACTCTTAAGAGGTTTTTCCACAGGCATTATAATTCTCTGTCCTTCCTCAAGTCCGGGAAGATCCTTTAGGTTTTGCTTATGGGTTTTTCCGGTGATGGTTGGCAGGCTGTCGTCAAGAATTCCTTCCGAAGCGAGATATTTCATAACTGCGGGGATTCCCCCGGCAAAATGCAGGTCTTCCATGAGGTATTTTCCGCTGGGTTTAAGATCCGCGAGGAAAGGAGTTTGATCACTGACCCTCTGGAAATCGTCCAGGGTGAGAGCTACCCGGACCGATCTGGCCATGGCCAGCAGATGTATGACCGCGTTGGTTGACCCTCCCAGTATCATGATCAGTTTTATCGCGTTCAAAAAGGCTTCGCGGGTTATAATATCCCGGGGTCGTATATCTTCTTTTAAAAGATTATGGATGGCCGGACCCAAAAGGGAGAGTTCATTTTCTTTTTCAGGGCTGAGGGCAGGGGAGGAAGAAGAATAGGGCAGGCTCATTCCCATGCATTCAATGGCTGCCGCCATGGTATTTGCGGTATACATACCCCCACAAGCTCCCGCACCCGGAATACTGTTTTCAATGATCCCCTCGTAGTCGACAGCAGCAATGGTTCCTTTCAATTTTTCCCCATAGGCTTCAAAAGCGGACACAATATTCAGGTCTTTTCCTTTCCAACTCCCTTTTTTAACAGTTCCGCCATAAACCAGAATGGAAGGCCGGTTGAGCCTTCCCAGGGCGATCATGGCCCCCGGCATATTTTTATCACAACCTACCACAGGTATAAGGGCATCGTAAAACTGAGCCTGGGCCACCGTTTCTATGGAATCGGCAATAATCTCGCGGGACGGAAGGGAATACCGCATTCCTGAGGTTCCGTTACTTATACCGTCACTCACTCCTATAGTATGAAAAACAAGACCGTATAATTCGGGGTGGGAATTCACGGAACCCTTAATTTTCTCTGCAAAACCATTTAAATGCATGTTGCAGGGATTTCCGTCAAAGCCGGTACTGACAATTCCTATCTGGGCCCTTGAAAAATCACTTTTTTTCATTCCAGTGGCATGAAGCATGGCCCGTGCTGCCGGCAGACTGTCATCCTGAGTAATTTTTTTGCTGTAAGGGTTAATGGATCTTTTCATTAAGTTGGAGGATTATTTCTGAAATTCTAAACAGCAACCGGATAAAAAAGTTGAACGATTTTTTTTTCTTACCTGATAATGGAAAAAAAGGGAATATGACCCCAGTTCTTTCCAAATTTGAGCAATTTATGTATTTTCACCCATTGAAATCAATGTAGAACTACTAACTAAATTTCTAATCATGTTAAGATCCAATCAACCAGGAAGGAACCGCATAATGATCCTCTTCTTTGCGGCTATCCTATCAGGCTTTACTTTCATAAGCGGATTTGGCCAGGAAATTACCGGAAAAATAATGGATGAAAACGGGGCTCCCATGCCCGGGGTCAATGTTATTGAGACCGGAACTACCAACGGGACCATCACCGGTATCCAGGGGGAATTCAGCATTAATGTGAGTGACCCTTCAGCCTCGCTGACTTTTTCATTTATAGGTTATGAATCGCAAACGGTTGCTCTTGAAGGACGGAGCGAATTGTCGGTTCAAATGCAGGTCGCATCCGAGGTTCTTGAAGATGTAGTCGTTATTGGTTACGGTACGGTTCGAAAGGAAGACCTAACCGGTGCTGTAGGTGTCGTTACATCGGAAGAGCTTAACCGGACACCCATCCCTAATGTTGCTAAAGCCCTTCAGGGACGTGCATCCGGGGTGGTGGTAATGCAAAGTGGGGATCCCGGCGGCAACTATAATATCCGGGTCAGGGGAATAGGATCCATCACCAATGACCCCGATCCACTGGTGGTTATAGACGGGATTATCGGAGGTAGTCTGAATTCAGTGGCCCCCGAGGATATTGAGTCCCTTTCTGTTCTGAAAGATGCTTCGGCAACCGCGATCTACGGAGCCGATGGTGCTAACGGGGTTATTATGATCACAACCAAAAGAGGTAGCAGTGAAAAACTGGATGTTTCACTTTCAGCTTATACCGGCGTGAATTTCCGACCAAGGAAATTTGAACTGATGAATGCGGATCAGTATGCTGATTTTTTCAACTCCGTTTATGAAGAGAATAACGTGAATCTTCAGCCCGCCTATACCGACGAGTTTCGTGAGTGGTATTATGGGAATGGTTGGCAGGAAGGTACCGACTGGCAGGATGAGATCCTTCAAAACAGTAATACGAGCAATATCTTTGTTCGTGTCGCCAATGGTTTTGAGTCGGGCGGTTACAGCATCTCGGCCAACGTTTATGACGAAACCGGATTGCTTATCAATACCAATACCCGAAGGTATAATTTCAGGGCAAACTCCGATTTCAAGCTGGGCGACTATGTGAAGGTCGGAGAGTCCCTCAATTTAACCCGGAGCAAATGGAGAACCGCCAATGGAAGTGCCTGGGGTATGGCACTCGAATCTTCACCCTTGATGAAAGTGTATAATGAAAACAATAAGGAAGGATTTGAAGGTGCACAAATCGGTTATCTCTGGGATCCTGACGGGGATGGAACAGGAGATGATTTTGACGGAGACGGTGATGTGGATAATATCCTGAATACCGGTGGTAACGATAAGTTTAATCCCAAGGGGATCGTGTCCATACCGGAAGACTGGCATTACTCGGATAATATCCTGGCTAATGTTTACATGGAGATCAAACCTTTCAACTGGCTGATCTTTACAACCACACCCTCCATCCGTTCTTATAGCACGAGGCATTCAGAATGGACTCCAGCATACGATATGGGAGTAAGAAGTGAACCCAGTGCGAATCTGAATGAACAGTTCAATTCCGGAAGCACCTATGCCTGGGAAAACAAACTGAATTTTATCCGTGATTTTGGTCAGCATTCTTTCAACGCTGTTGCCGTATACGATGTACGAACCAGCGATTTTGCCAATTCGACGGTAAATGCGACAGGATTTCCGTTTGAACAACTGAACGTAATTTCCCAATCCAACCCCGACGGGCGCACTGCTATCGGAGATAATTCTCCCAATAGCTTTTCACAGATCTCTTACCTGGGAAGGGTTATGTACGATTACGCTTCGAAATATTATCTCACGACCAGTATTCGCCGCGATGGGAATTCCAGATTTGGATCCGACCGCCGCTGGGGTAACTTCCCTTCTTTCTCTTTAGCATGGAAGGTAAATGAAGATTTCCTGAAGAATGTAGAAAGCATCAATATGCTGAAATTGAGAGTCGGCTGGGGTCTTACAGGTAATTCAAATATTGGGGGGTTTCGGTACCAGACCTCATTGGCCGAGCCCCTCCATTTCAGTCCGGTTTTCGGAGTAGACCAGACGGAGGCTTTAGCTTTGAATGAATTATGGACCATTGGTAACCCGATCATCAAATGGGAATCTTCCAGTATGACCAATGTCGGATTGGATCTGAATGCCTTCCGAAACCGCCTGCAACTTAGTGTGGAGTACTACCTGAAAAACACAGACGACCTGCTTATGGAAGTGCCCGTAAGTACCGCACATGGAAAATGGAATGATGTGGGTGCCTATTATAATATCGCGGAAGTACAGAACCAGGGTGTAGAATTCGATGTCAGGTTCAGTAAAATGGAAGGTGCATTCAATTATCAGATATTTGCCAACCTTGCTACCGTAAAGAATGAAGTGGTTTATATGCCATCTTCCATCATCAACGATAACAATATTACCCGAATTGGCCACACCATCGGAAGCCTTTTTGGATATGTTGCCGAAGGGATCATTCAGGAATCGGATTTTGACGAGGAAGGAAACTACCTCTATGCCGAACCTGTAACAGGCATTCCATCTCCTGGTGACCTCAGATTTAAGGACCTGAACCAGGATGGAAGGATCAATGATCAGGACAGAACCATCATTGGAAAAGCAGTCCCCGATCTTACCTATAGCTTCGGAGGGGAGATCTTTTGGAAAAATTTTGATTTTTCTGTCTTTTTCTATGGGGTTCATGATGCCCAGATCCTGAATACACAACGAAGGGATATCTTTTCCTTCGAAACCCAGGATCTGGACCATAATAAAGCCCTGGAATGGTCCGAAAACTATTATTCGCCTGAAAACCCAACCACAGAGTATCTAAGATTGGATCCCAATAACACCAACGATAATACCCGGACCTCCACCTGGTGGGTGGAAGATGCTTCCTTCCTCAGGCTGAAGGATGTTCAGCTGGGTTATCAATTGCCAGCCTCCATTACAAATTCTGTAGGACTTTCCAAAGTAAGGTTTTACGTAAGTGCTGCCAATATATACACCTTCACTAAATACACCGGATATGATCCAGAATCACCACTCAATAATGATGAACCTACCTTACCCGGGGTGGATGTTAATAAATATCCACTTCCCAGAACAATCATTGGTGGCTTACAGATCGATTTTTAATCAGATAAATTAATCAGACATGAAAAAATATATTCTTATTCTTTCAGCGTTATTATTAATATTCTCCTCTTGTTCAGAGGATATTCTTGATGTTGAAAATAATTCTCTTTCGGTAGATAACTGGTACAAAACTGCCGATGATTTCCAAATGGCAATCAACTCATGCTATGTAACCATGCTTGGTAAGGGATTGCACGGACGATTATATCCCCTTTTCTTCGGTGTATGGGATGACAGAACGCTTTTCGAAACTACGGGCCGCGACCGTTTTGCCACCACCTCTTCGGATCCTGAAGTGGAAGATACATTTGATGAACTCTATCAGGGAGTATACCGTACTTCCAAGGTCCTGGAGCAGTTAAATGAAAAGGGGGTAGACGGAATTGAGAACATGACTCAGGAGAATTTTGATTACATTGCTGCTCAGGCAAGGACACTGCGTGCACTGTATTATTTTCACCTGGTGATCATTTTTGACCGATCTTTCTTTTACGAAGAAAATACCATTCCTCAGGACCTGCTGGCACCTTTGGCCAATGCCGATCAAATTCTTTTCTGGGATCAAATAGAATCAGACCTGGATGCGGCAATACC
>CAZNFR010000001.1:0-81068 GCA_964572225.1 uncultured Bacteroidaceae bacterium | reverse complement strand
AAGATCCTTTCCATCGACGGACATGAAGTTGAAAACTACCTTGCAATTGTTCACGATATCGTGGTAGACCAGGCGAAAACTATACAGGTAGAGCGAAACGGCCGACAGATCCAGATCGCCCTGCCCGAAAATACCATCGCCAACCTGATCAAATCCGATCTTCCTATATTACCCAGAATGCCATTCTATATCTCAGGTTTTAATCCGGAAGACTCGACAGCTTACCGGGCCGGAATCAGAGAAGGAGACCGGATCATTGCCCTTAACGGATACGAAACCGAATATTTTGATCAGTTCAAAAACCAGATCCAGGAATACTCAAATTCCACCGTAACCCTCACTGTACTCCGAAACGATTCAGATACCCTGTTCATAAACACCCTGGTGTCGGAGAACAGCACCATCGGGGTAAGCGCCGATTTTGACCTCGACCGATTTTTTGAACTGAAAGAAAAACGATATACCCTGGTGGAATCTGTACCTGCCGGAATATCCAAGGGTTATTCCATGATAGAAAGTTATCTCAAACAGCTCAAATTGCTCTTTAAACCGGAAACCCGGGCCTACGAAGAGATCGGCGGATTTATAAAGATTGGAAGTATCTTTCCGGGAACCTGGGACTGGCAGGCGTTCTGGAATATGACGGCCTTTCTCAGCATCATCCTGGCCATCATGAACATCCTCCCCATACCCGCGCTCGACGGAGGGCATGTAACCTTCCTGCTCTATGAAATCGTTACCGGTAGAAAACCCGGGGAAAAGTTCATGGAATATGCCCAGATTACCGGAATGATCATTCTCCTGGCACTCCTGGTATACGCCAACGGCAACGATATTATTAATCTCTTTAAATAAAATGTCTTATATCTTAAGGCTTGTTATTTTTTTTCTAACTTTGTAGTTCAATTTTTAATAAAAACTCAATATGGAATCTCTCGTAATACTAGGAATGTTCGGCCCCACAGAGATCATCATTATCGTGTTAATCGTTGTCTTACTTTTTGGAGGCCGTAAGATCCCCGAACTGATGAAGGGAATCGGGCAGGGAATGAAAGAATTTAAAAAAGCTACCAAGGACGAACCTGAAAAAGAAAAAGGTAAAGCCGAGCTTGAAAAGGAATAAAACGAAAATAATTCTCTTAGGATGAGAGGTTGACCCCAAAGGTCAGCCTCTTTTTTTTTCTCCCCGTTTGTCCCACTGAATCCGGTTTTGATCCCCCCTGTTCATTACTTCCTCAAATTGTTAATTAGATTCCGGTATTTGCCTCGTATACACAGCTGTAAACCCTTATTTTCGAATTAATAATCCTTCAAAAATGAAAGCTGTCTTTATCCCGGTTCTGCTACTTTTAGGTCTGAATCTCTATAGTCAGGATATATACCTCGAAGGAGAAATCAATGAAAAAACCAGCCTGGTCCATCCCCGACAATTTCCCGAGCTGTACTATGAGGTTTTCATCGCCGAATTAAACAAAAAAACAGAGATAAACCTTTTTTACGACGAGGATGTTCAATACTACATCAACCTCTTTTTAAACGAAAGAAAAGACCAGTTCCCGGTCTTCTACCAACGATCCTCCCTTTACTTCCCGCTTTTTGAGAAATACCTCAGCGAATATAAAATCCCCGGTGAACTGAAATACCTTCCGGTCCTGGAATCCGGACTCTCCCCCGATGCCGTTTCCCCTTCCCTGGCCATCGGACTCTGGCAATTTAAAGAAAAAACCGGCAGTTATTACGGACTTAACATCAACGAATCTCAAGACGACAGAAGGGATCCCGAGCTTTCCACCATTGCTGCCTGCAAATACCTCAGCAGGCTCTACCAGAGCTTTCATAGCTGGGAACTATCTCTGATCGCCTATAACGCAGGACCCACTTTTCTCCGAAACACCCAGAAGAAACTGAATAACACCACCGACTACCGTACATTGTACCCCCACCTCACCCCTCCCGCAAGAAAATATCTCCCTGCCCTGGTAGCCATAATCTACCTCTTCGAGAACTATGATAATCATTTTACCGCCTCCGCCTATTAATAAGGCATAATATTTGCTAAACTAATTCTGGTTTTTTTACTTTAGTCGAGCTGTTCCGGGAATTCATGGCATTTCTGAATGGCTAAGCTATTTCGGTAACATTACAAACAGGTTAAAAAAAAGAAAATGAACAAAAATATCGGATTTGCCCTTGTCGCTCTCATTGCTCTTCTTTCATTGAATTCCTGCAAGGATCCGGGTGCACGGTCGTCCGGCGGCGGAGGTGGGATCCTTCTCCCAAACGTGGCAGGGGCTGCCGGCGAGGTGCTGGTAGTGATGGATAATTTCAACTGGAAAAATAACGCGGGAAACATTCTAAGAAATACCCTTGAACAGGAATACCCCGGCCTTCCCCAGGCAGAGCCCATTTTTGATGTGATTCATATTACCCGGGGTGCTTTCGACAATCTCTTCGAGATGCACCGGACCATCATGCTGGTTGCGGTTGGATCGGAAGTCGACGAAGCCTCCATCCGGTATTCCGAAAATGTCTGGGCCCGACCCCAACTGGTGATCCGAATCGAGGCCCCCGATTCCTATGCTCTCGAAGAATTGATCGAAAAGGAAAAAGGCAACATTCTTCAGAATATCCTTGCTTACGACAGAAAACGCCTGCAGGATGTTTACAACGACTCCAAGGATACCGAAATCAGGGACATCTCATCCAAATACAATATTAGCCTCTCCATTCCAAGAGGATACAACATTGATTTCAGCACAGACGATTTTGCTTCTATCTCTATCGAAACTCCCCGTTCAAGTCAGGTGCTGTTTATTTACCAGTATCCCTATGAGGGAGATTTTTCCCTCAATACCGAGTATATCATTGAAAAAAGAAACGAGTTCCTCAGAAAATATACGGAAGGAACCCGCACCGGATCCTACCTTACCACCGCCACACTATACCCGCCTCTTGCCTACGATGTAAAAAAGAACGGACAGGATATCGTGGAGGTCAGAGGACTCTGGGAACTGAAAAACGGTTATATGGGCGGGCCATTTATCAGCCATTCCGTCCATGATCAAGCCAGAAACATGGTAGTTGTGGTGGAAGGGTATGTCTATAATCCCAGCGGTAAGAAAAGAAATATGATGAGACAGCTGGAAGCCATCGTCTATTCAATGAATCTGATAAATAAATGAGTTATTCCCTGATTTCCCGCTCGGAGATTGAAAGGTCCAAACTGAATGAGCTGATCGTTAAGGAAACGGCTGAACAGCTCATGAAAGATTTTGCCACTTTCGGTATGAACATCCACTTTCCTACTGATCTCAATTTCGCCTATGAGGAACTTTACGATCAACTGGTAGTCATTGTGGAACAATTGCTTAGGGAGAATCCCGAAAAGCTTTCTGCCATGCTTTACCAGATAGACCTGGATGAAAAAAAGATAAGATCAACCGTGGAAGAAGGCGTACTCGAACATGAGCTGCTTAGCGATCTGATTCTGGAAAGAGAACTGATGAAAGTCCTTACCCGTCATTACTTTAAGAATTATTCAAAGTAAACCCGGGTATTCCTCCGTCTCATATTTCTGGTTCCGGTAGCGTGGGGTGAATCCCGCATCTCTGATCACTTTTTGCATTTCCGGCGGACTAAGTCGGAAGGAAGCCCCTGCTGAGGAAACCACGTTTTCCTCCATCATTACCGAACCCAGATCATCGGCCCCGGCATGCAGGCATAGCTTTGCCACCTCCGGACCCACCGTGAGCCAGGAAGCCTGGATATGAGCCACATTATGTAGCACTATCCTGCTTATTGCAATAATGCGCATGTATTCGACCGCCGACTGTTCATACCTTCCCGGATATCTTCTTTTCAAACGGGTATTTTCTGCCTGAAAGGGCCAGGGCACAAAAGTGACAAACCCATGGGCACCTTTCGGCCGTTCCGACTGAACCTCCCGGATCCTGAACAAATGTTCCATCCTCTGCTCCGCCGTTTCTATATGTCCGTACATCATGGTTGCCGAGGTGGGAAGATTTAGTTTATGAGCCTCCCTCATCACCTCCAGCCATTCCTCCGTGTTCGCCTTCCCTCCGGAAATCCGGCTCCTGACCTCATCACACAGGATCTCTGCACCGGCACCCGGCAGACTGTCGAGTCCGCTTCCCCATAGCTCGTTGAGAACCTCCCGGTAGCTTACCCCCTCTTTGACAGCAAGGAAATGGATTTCCGGCGGACCTAAAGCATGCAGCTTCAGCGAAGGGAACTCATTCTTCAGGTCCCTGAATAGTTTGCTGTAATAAGCCAACCCGAGCTCAGGATGAAGTCCGCCCTGCAATAAGATTTGATTCCCTCCGGCCGAAATCAATTCCCGGATCTTCTCCCGGTACTCTTCCATACTAGTAATATAAGCCTCCTCACTGGACCTGATTCTGTGAAAATTACAAAAACTGCAGCGGGAAGTGCAAACATTGGTGATATTGATGTTCCGGTCAATGATCCAACCCACCCTGTCTTCCGGAAAACGCTTTTTCCTCAAGGCATTACCCAACCACATCAAAGTAGTAATATCCTCATTAACATAAAGATCCAAAGCTTCCTGGCAGCTCAGGGGCTCAAGATTCATTATCCTTTCCAATTTGGACATCGATCCGGATTTCATAATCCGTCAAAAATACTATTTTCAGCGTGTTATTCCTTCCGGTTTCCTATCTTTGTGTTTTTGAAGGAGAAAGATATGATTAGAATCAATAAAATCAGTTCCTGGTCGGATTCCGGTGACCAGTTTATCCTCTTAAGCAGAGAAGAGGACCTGTCCCGCTTTCTGAACACCGAAGAGGAAATAAGCTTTGTAAAAGAACGAATGGAAGGGAATCACAAAATCAGCCTGATCAACCGTTACCATCAAAGAGTCTTTATTCTGCACCCTATAACCTCAGGTGATGATAAAGTGGATGAATCCCTGGAAAAAATCCGGAAAGCGGCATCTTCTCTAAGAAAGGATTTTAACGACCTTAAGATCTACAAACTTTTTCTTCATGCCGATGAAATGGAAAAGGAACAGGTGGAAGCCGTCCTTGAGGGAATTGTCCTTTCCCATTACCAGTTCCTCACGTATTTCAGGGAGGCTGAAAAGAAAAAGAATGCGTTGGAAACCATAGAAGTGTTCTCTTCCACCCTCGATGAAGCCGGAATCGGCCGGCTTTTGGCAGTCCTGGAAGGAGTATGCCTTAGCCGGGACCTGATCAATGAGCCCCTGTCCTGGCTCACCGCCCCCCGGTTGTCGGCAGAAATTGAGAAAATGGGCAAAGAAGCCGGATTTAATGTGGAAGTACTGGAAAAGAAGAAGATAGAGGCTCTGAAAATGGGCGGACTCCTTGCCGTAAATAAGGGAAGTATCGACCCCCCTACCTTTAACATTCTGGAACACAAACCGGAAAATGCCGTTAATCCGAAACCTTATGTCCTGGTAGGGAAAGGGGTGGTTTATGATACCGGCGGACTCAGTCTGAAACCCACTCCGGATTCGATGGATTACATGAAAAGTGACATGGCAGGAGCCGCGGCGGTAGCCGGACTTATATACGCTGCCGCAAAATCGGGGCTTCCGGTGCATATTATCGGACTGATCCCTGCCACCGATAACCGTCCCGACGGAAATGCCTACGTTCCCGGTGACGTGATCAAAATGTACGATGGAACCACGGTTGAAGTCCTGAATACCGATGCGGAAGGAAGGATGATCATGGCCGACGCCCTGGCCTGGGCAAAGCAGTATGATCCCGAACTGGTTATCGATATTGCCACTCTTACCGGCGCCGCCTGGATCGCCATCGGTACCCAGGGTCTCGTAGGCATGGGGAACGCACCCGCTTCCCTGATGCAAAAACTGGTCAGCTCCGGCTACAGGGTACATGAAAGAGTTGCGGAGTTCCCTTTCTGGGACGATTACCGCGAATTGCTTAAATCCGATATCGCCGACCTGAAAAACATTGGTGGTCGCCTGGCAGGGGCCATCACTGCCGGTAAATTTCTGGAACATTTCACCGATTATCCTTATATACACCTCGATATCGCAGGCCCGGCATTTCTGAAGAAAAACGATTCCTACCGTTCCAAAGGGGGAACCGGCGTTGGAGTCAGACTGCTTTACCGGTTCTTCAGCGAGCTTGCCGGGGAGAATTAACCTTTACAATTATACTTTTATGGATAATGATCAGATTAAAATAGGTATCACCCAGGGAGATATTAACGGAATAGGTTATGAGATCATAATCAAAGCCCTGGAAGATCCGCGAATTAATGAGATCTGTATACCTGTTGTTTACGGCTCCCCCAAAGTTGCCGCATATCACCGAAAAGCCCTGGATATTGATAATTTCAGCTTTAATAATATTAACAAGGTCGAAGATGCCCACCCAAAACGTCCGAATATTATCAATTGTGTGGATGAAAACATCCGGGTCGAACTAGGGAAAAACTCCCCCGTGGCCGGTGAAGCCTCCAGACTGGCCCTTGAAGCAGGAGTGAAAGACCTTAAGGATGGCAAAATACATGCCCTGGTGACCGCACCCATAAACAAACATAACATTCAGTCCGATAAGTTTAATTTCAGCGGACATACCGAATACCTGCAGTCGGTTTTTGGTTCGGATGAGGTCCTGATGCTGATGGTCAGTGACCTGCTGAAAATCGGAGTGGTAGCCGGACACATCCCCACTTCAGCCCTTCCTGAGTACATCACCGAGGAAAGGATCCTGAAAAAGATCCGGGTTATTAACCGTTCACTCAAATCCGATTTTGGTATCCGGAAACCCAGAATTGCTGTCCTCGGACTCAATCCGCATGCAGGTGATAACGGACTGCTGGGAAAAGAAGAGGATACCATTATTTCCCCCGCAATCCAAAAAGCCAAAGGAGAAAACATGATCGTTTCCGGGCCTTACCCGGCCGATGGATTTTTCGGATCGGGAGCTTTCAAGGCATTCGATGGAGTGCTGGCCATGTATCATGATCAGGGTCTTATTCCTTTCAAAACCCTGGTGGTTGATCGGGGGGTTAACTATACCGCCGGACTCCCCGTGGTGAGAACCTCCCCCGCTCACGGAACGGCCTTTGAACTCGCAGGTAGGAATGAAGCCAATCACCTGTCCTTTCTCAATGCCCTCTATCTCGCAGTCGACATATACAAACACCGGGAGGAATACGATGAATTGATCAAAAATCCGCTCCCTGAAGGTCTGCCGGAGGAGGTAAAAGGAACCAAGGATCAACCGGGTGAATAAAAACTGTTGAACCAGAACCGGTCTCTCTCTGTTAAAGAACATGATGTTATGCGCCACCCGGAGAGTATTCTCAATAAGGTGTTTCCTAATTTTGCATGTACTGTTTAAACCCTAAAACACACATCCATGGCTAATTTTACAAAAGAGGATGCCCTTAATTATCATTCCCAGGGCAGACCCGGTAAGATCGAGGTTGTACCTACCAAACCTCACACTACTCAGATGGATCTCTCTCTTGCCTACTCCCCCGGGGTGGCCGAGCCCTGCCTGGCAATCAAGGATAATCCCTCCGATGTATTCAAGTATACCGCCCGGGGAAACCTGGTTGCGGTGATCTCTAACGGAACCGCGGTGCTCGGACTGGGAAACATTGGTGCTCTCGCCGGAAAACCCGTGATGGAAGGGAAAGGACTGCTTTTTAAAATTTTTGCCGATGTGGATGTTTTTGATATTGAGGTGGATAAAACCGATGTGGATGGGTTTGTGGATGTGGTAAAGGCCATTGCACCTACTTTTGGGGGTATCAATCTTGAAGATATAAAAGCCCCGGAGTGCTTTGAGATCGAGGAAAAACTAAAACAGGCCCTGGATATCCCGGTCTTTCATGATGACCAGCACGGAACAGCCATCATTTCGGCTGCCGGACTCCTAAATGCTCTTGAGCTGAACGGAAAGAAGATCGATGAGATCCGGGTGGTCGTAAACGGAGCCGGTGCCTCCGCCTTCTCCTGCAGTCAGCTTTACATCTCCCTGGGAGTGAAAAGGGAAAATATTATTATGCTCGACAGTAAGGGGGTTCTTCGTAAGGATAGAACGGACCTGAATAAATACAAGGAACAGTTTGCTACCGATGAAGACCTGCATACCCTGGAGGATGCCCTTAAAGGAGCCGATGTCTTTCTCGGACTCAGCGTGGCCGATGTGATGACCCAGGAAATGCTGAAGTCCATGAACAACGACCCCATCGTCTTTGCCATGGCCAATCCGAATCCGGAGATCTCCTATGAAAAGGCCATGGAAGCCCGGAAAGATCTGATCTTTGCCACCGGACGCTCAGACTATCCCAACCAGATCAACAATGTGCTGGGATTCCCCTTTATCTTCAGAGGGGCACTGGATGTTAAGGCCACAGCCATCAACGAAGAAATGAAGATCGCGGCGGTTAAAGCCCTGGCAGATCTGGCCAAGGAAGATGTGCCAGACACGGTTAACCGGGCTTATAAGGTCAGTAATCTGGTTTTCGGAAGGGAGTACATAATTCCCAAACCCCTGGACCCCAGACTCATCACCAGGGTGGCCACCGCGGTTGCCAAAGCCGCCATTGATACAGGTGTCGCCCGGTCTAAGATAGACAATTGGGATTCGTATCAGAATCAGCTCAGAAAAAGACTCGGACTGGATAACCAGCTTGTCAGGGATATCCGGGTTAAAGCACGGCAGAATCCCAAAAGAGTGGTATTTGGCGAAGCAGCCAATTACAAAGTGCTCAAGGCAGCCCATGAAATCATATACGAAAATATCGCCACACCCATACTCCTCGGTAACCGCGAAGAAATACACTGCATCACCGAGAAAAACAGACTCGACCTGGGTAAGGTGAAAATCATCGATCCCAGAAGCAGAGAGGAAGAATACAAAAGGTCAGAATTCGCCCGGATCTTCTACGAAAAAAGACAAAGAAAGGGCCTCAACCTGGAAGAAGCCATGGATCTGATGTATAACCCGAATTATTTCGGAGTTATGATGGTGGAAACGGGAGAAGCTGATGCATTTCTCAGTGGATTCTCAAGTAAATACGCCGATGTGATCCGTCCGGCCATTCAGATCGCCGGTGCCAATAATCCTAAAAAACATATTGCCGGTATGTACATCGTACAAACCAAAAAAGGCTCCTTCTTTTTCGCAGATACCACGGTAAACATACACCCCGGCGTTCAAACCCTGGTGGACACCACCCTTCTTACCTCCAATGCGGTGGAGAACTTTGGGATGGAACCCAGAATAGCCCTGGTTTCCTATTCCAACTTCGGCAGCAACCGGGCCGACAGTCCGGCCCGCGTACACGAAGCCGTCCAATACCTTCACGAACACCATCCCGAGTTAATTGTGGACGGGGAAATGCAGGCCAATTTCGCCTTCAATCCCGAACTCAGAATGAAAAAGTTCCCCTTTAGCAAACTCCGGGATAAGGATGTCAATACCGTGATATTCCCAAACCTCAGCTCCGGTAATATCGCCTATAAAATGATGCAGGAGATCGGAGAAGCCGATGTGATCGGGCCCATTCTCCTGGGAATAGGAAAGCCCATTCACATCCTTCAGCTGGAAAGCTCCGTCAGGGAGATCGTAAACATGGCCGCCATCGCTGTGGTCGATGCACAATGCTATCAGGATCCTGCCTGCAAGTAATCGTAAATCCATGAATTAAAACTGGTTATAAGTCAATTGAGAATTCGGTCGAATTTGACTTGGAGCTTATTTTAAATTATTATATATTTGTAATCAATACTAGTTAATAATAATTATTATTTAGATGAGAGCAACTGAATTCAGGGACCTTCTTACCAGCAACGGACTGAAAGTGACCTTGCAGAGGATTGCCGTCTATGAGGCCATTATCAAAGGCCCCGATCATCCTTCCGCCGAAATGATAACCCGGTCGGTGCTTAAGAAATACCCCAATATTTCGGCAGGAACCATTTACAAAACCCTCGACACCTTCGTGCAGAAAGGAATTATCAGGCGGGTGAAAACCGATGCCGATGTGATGAGGTATGATCCGGTGCTTAAACGGCATCATCATTTGTACAGTATGGAAGACAACCGTATTGAAGACTATTATGATGAGGAGCTGAATTCCCTGATTGAAAATTATTTTTTGCGAAAAAACATCCCCGGTTTCAACCTGGAAGATTATAAACTCCAACTCATGGGGTCCTTTCAGGATAAAAGAAGAAAATAAACAAACGCTATATTTTTTGTCTAACTTAAATAAATTGTAAAATGAACGCAGAAGAAAAATCATTCCCCCTGATCGGAGACAAAGCTCCGGAATTAACCGTACAAACCACTCACGGGGTGAAGAACGTCCCGGGTGATTATAAGGGTAAATGGGTTGTCCTTTTTAGTCACCCCGCCGATTTCACTCCCGTATGTACTACCGAGTTTGTGGCTTTTGCCAAAAGGAAAGATCAGTTCGATGAACTCAATGCCGAACTGGTGGGTCTTTCCATAGACCAGGTATTCTCCCACATTAAATGGGATGAATGGATCGAAGAAAACCTGGATGTCAAGATTCCTTTCCCCATCATAGCCGATAATAACGGAAAAGTAGCCGAGGCTTTTGGCATGGTACATCCCGGGAAAGGCACCAATACCGTGCGTGCGGTATTCCTTATCGATCCAGACGGGATCATCCGCCTCATCCTCTATTATCCCCAGGAGATCGGAAGAAACATGGATGAGATCGTAAGGGCCTTGAGAGCCTTGCAAACCTCCGATGATAACCACGTGGCCACCCCGGCTAACTGGCCCGACAATGAATTGATCGGCAGCAGGGTTATTGTTCCTCCCGCAACCGACGTGGATACCGCCAAACGGAGAAAAGAGGAGTACGAATGCTACGACTGGTGGTTCTGTCACAAAGAATTGAAAAAATAAATTTCGAATTTGGTTTTATGGATCCGGGTTCCGCAAAGGACCCGGATTTTTTTATGGAATATCCCAAAGGAATTCCGGCTCCGGAGAGGCAGGTGTCCACAGATTTTGGTTACTTTTATCGGAGTGTACAAAATTTACCCTGATCCTTATGAAAAGAACATTTCTAATTATCTGTCTATCTTCTATATACCTTTTTTCTTACACTCAGAATTCCCTTTATCCCAGGCTTGATTCCCTGTTGGAAAATCCTGAGATCTTTGAAATCGGCCAGGAACCTGCCCATGCTTCACTCCGTTCCTTCTCCATGGAAAACGAAGCTTTTTATCTCCCTGAAGAATTCATGAAAGACTTCAGTGATCTTAACGGAAAATGGAAATTTCACTGGGCACCGACCCCCGGGGAAGCCCCTTCCCGCTTTTTTGAACCCGGGTTCAACGTATCTGATTGGGATGAAATAGACGTACCCTCCAATTGGCAAATGAAAGGCTATGGACATCCAAAGTTCAGGAACATCGTACACCCCTTCAAATCGGATCCGCCACGGGTACCCGATGAATATAATCCCACAGGCTCGTACAAAAGAACATTCCACATCCCCGAACACTGGGATAAGAAAGACATTCTCCTTCGTTTTGAAGGCGTACATTCCGCCTTTTTGCTATGGATCAACGGAAAAGAAGCAGGCTACAATCAGGGGGGCATGGAGCCTGCCGAATTTGACATTACGGACTGGGTCCGTGTGGGTGAAAATGAGATATCCGTTCAGGTATACCGGTATTCGGATGGCACCTATCTGGAGGACCAGGATATGTGGAGACTTTCCGGAATATTCAGGGATGTCTACCTTCTTGCCCTTCCCCGGCCGAATATCCGCGATTATTATGTTACCACCGATTTTGATGATGATTTTCGCGATGCCACTCTTTCCATTACTCTTACCCTGAAAAATTCAGGAGATGGTCTTTCAGGGGATACCCGGACGGCCTTTCTGCTATCGGATCCCGCAGGTGATACCCTTGCGATGTGGAATGAAGAGATCGAAGGGAAGGAAACCGATTCCTCTCTTAACATCGAAATAAACAGGGTGATCCCTGCTCCCCTTCCCTGGGTCCCGGAAGAGCCCAATCTCTATCAGCTCAGCATACGACTGATGAAAGAAGAAACAAGAATACAGGAAATCATTGTCCATGTGGGATTCAGGGAAATTCAATACCGGAATTCCGCCTTATTCATCAATGGCCGGGAAGTCAAGCTCAATGCCGTAAACAGTCATATGCAGCACCCCGAACTGGGTCATGCCATGGACCGGGAAACCATAGTTCAGGACCTGATCCTGATGAAACAATTCAATATAAACTGTGTACGTACTTCCCACTATCCCCCGGAACCCGCCTATTTGCACCTGGCCGATAAATACGGTATGTATATCATTGATGAAACCGGCGACGAGGCCCACGGAACCACCTGGATTTCAGGTTTACCGGAATGGAAGGAGGCCTACCTGGACCGAATGGAGAAAATGGTGATGCGCGACCGTAATCATCCTTCCATTATTATGTGGAGTGCAGGAAATGAAACCGGTGACGGGGAAAATATCTGTGCACTGATAGAAGAGGGCGAAAAGCTTGATCCCACGCGTCCGAAATGGATGTATGGAGGAAATACCGAAGATCCCGCGCTTAATAAATACCATCCCTGTGAAGATATTATTGGCCCCCGCTACCCCCTGCCTTTTGAACTTGAACATTACGTGGGCATGGCATCCGGACCGGAAAACAGCCGGCCTTCCTTTATGGATGAATACATGGCAGCCACCGGAAACGGTTTAGGAGGGATGGATGAATACTGGGAAGTAATTCGTAAATATCCCCGAATAATCGGTGGTGCCGTCTGGGACTGGATCAGTCCCGGGATCACCATGACTCACCTGAGCATTCCTGATCATTCCGACAATCATTGCATGGTCATGGCTGAGCTGAGTCCTGAACTGGTAGAAGGCAAAATCGGAAATGCCATACGGCTGCACGGACACGACAGCCGGATTGAATTCTACCGACACCCGGAACTAGATCTTCACGGGGGGGAATTTACCCTCGATTTCTATGTGAAACCGGAAGAATGGAACGACTTCCCCTACCTGGTAAGCAAGGGAAACAATCAGATCGGGATACGGGTTGACGGCAACCATACCCTTACCCTTTACACGGAAGCAAATACCAAAGCAGAAGCCTCTGCTCCTCTTCCCAATAACTGGACCGGGGAGTGGCACCATATCGCCGGCACTTATAACGGAAAAGAGCTTCAGCTTTACCTCAACGGCAAATTAATCGCCACAGCCCCCCTCGAAGGCAGGATAAAAAACCGTCCCTTCCCTTTTTGCATTGGATGGAACACAGAGATTACCGGTATGGAGCACGATGGTTATACCGGAAATGCCAGTTTCGATCACTTCCGGATTTTTGATAAGGCTCTGCCTGTTGAACAACTGATCCAAAACGCAGACCTATCGGCCCAACCACTTGCATTCCTGAAAATGGACAATCTCCTGCAGGGTAGGAATTATTACTCCATCGGACTGGGAGCCCGTTCCTACGGACTGGTCTGGCCCGATCGCAAGGTCCAGCCGGAACTTTGGCAATTGAAGAAGTCGGGCCAGCCCCTGGGTTTCGAATTTGTAAACGGAACCATTGCAGTGAGTAATCCTTTCGGATACCTCGATCTTCAGGACCTGTCATTCCAGTGGGAATTGCTAAAAGAGGGCATGGTGGTTACCTGGGGAAAAGTGGATAGTTCTGAACTGATAATCGAAAACAACACCTATGCGGAATTTCCCTTCAGCATAGAGAGACTTGGAGATAACTCTGAATTTGTGCTAAGGATAAGCGCAAGACTTGAAAATGAAACTCTGTGGTCCCCGGCCAATTTTGAAGTCGCATGGGAAGAGTTCTTCTTTCAACCCTACCCCGGGTATTCAGGGAATAGCAAAATAAAATACAGCGGAACAGATCTGGATTTCAGCGATTCTGAATCGGAAATCAGGATCTCCAACTCAATATTTTCCTTTTCCCTTGACAAAATGACCGGGGGAACCATGGCCCTTTCAAACTTTAGCGATACTTTACTGCTGAAGGGTCCTGCCCCCCATCTATGGAGAGCCCCGACTGCCAACGATCTTGACTCGTGGACGGTCTGGAGAGGAAGGATGTTCAGCAGAACGGAAGGAATGGGGAACGATGTTGCCAACGGTTGGCGCAGCTTCGGACTCGACCATCTGCGCCACAACCAGGGGGAATGGAGGCTTGAAGGCAGGTCGACTGATAAAATTGTATTAACGGCTTCCGTTCTCAGCAAGGGCATAGATAACCGCACCGTATTTACCACCAACTATACACTTGATGTATACTCAGACGGCTCGCTTGACCTGAAAACCGAGATCGAATGCCATCACCGCATGCCTGAATGGCTTCCTGTGGTCGGAATACAATTCGAAGTTGACAGGGCCTGTGATAATATTGAATGGTATGGCCGCGGTCCCTTTGAGACCTATCCCGACCGGAAAACCGGGGCGAAAACCGGGATCTGGAACAGCAGTCCGGAGGAAATGTACGAACCCTATCTTATCCCACAGGATTATGGCAATCGCACCGATGTGCGCTGGCTGTCCATGAAAAACGGAGAAGGGTCAGGATTTACAATTGAAGGTCAGGAGCTTTTCAATTTCAGCGTCCATGAGTATGATACCGAAAATCTCACGCGGGCACATTACCCTTTCCATCTCCGGAAAAGCGAGAATCTGATACTCAACCTTGACCACGCGGTGAACGGAGTTGGAGGCAATGCAATTTCTGTGCTGAGAAAATACCGGGTGTATCCGGGCAGATATACCTTCCGGCATCGGATCTCCATGAAATAATGAAGGCTATAATTGAAAAACCGGCCCGGACAAATAATCCGGACCGGCCTTCTTGTTTGATATGTTGATGGGCTAAAGAGAGAGCTTATTTTTTCATGAACTCGATTACTTCAACCTGGTTTTCCCGGATTATCCTGATCAGATAAAGACCTTCCGGCAATCCTGATACATCAAGGGTATAAAGTCCCGTTCCGGTTTCCACCCTCACCTCAGTCCTTCTTCCGGAGAGGTCATAAACCGAAAGCTCAGAAATATCCAGGCCTGTTTCAAGATACAAAAGATCGCTGGCCGGATTCGGATACAGACTGATCTCCGTATCCATCGTTTGCATGATACCTGTTAGAGAAACATATACTCCTTCGCTGATGAGGGAAAGGCAACCCTCAACCTCGATCATTAGAGCATAGGTTCCGTCCTCGGAAGGAACAATTTCGCGATCGTTGATTTCAAGTTCCTGACTGTTGCGGAACCAAAGGTAATTGTCGGCCGCCATATTGCTTCTCAACACCCCTTCTGACATGAGAATTGAGGGGGTTTCGGGTCTTCTCTTCACAATCAGGCGGAAGGTGTCCACATCGTATTCGCATCCATTGCTAACTTCGACCTTATACTCACCCCCATCGCTCCAATGGATATTGCTCAGTTCCATCTGTCCGTCGTTCGACTTACTAACCCCTTCAAAGGTCCAGAAATAATTGGATCCTTCGAGGTTATCGCTTACCGTGACGGTCAGGTTCTCCCCTTCGCAAACTTCCATTTGACTTTCGTCCAGGCTTATTTCCAGGTCAGGCATAATACTCAGAGTCGCAATTTCGCTCATTTCCTCTCCGCAGGCATTGCTCACCTTCACCGTGTACTCTCCGGCACTGTATGCATCAGCAGAGCTTAGTCCGCAGGAAGGTCCATTCATGCCTGGAAGCTCCGAGCCGTTTTGGAACCACTGGTATTCACAGGTATAATCCGTTTCTACGGTAAAAGAGGCTGCGGAACCTTCACAGGTTTCCATATCCTGGGGCTGTGCAGTAATGCTTACCGGTTCCACCAGGGAAATTGTAGCAAATTCGGAGCTGAGTGAGGCACAATCGTCCGATACCACTGCGTAATACTCCCCTACATCCTCCGGAGAAATCTGGGTCAGATCCAGCACCGTTCCCGTTTCACCGGTGGAAGCTTCGTTATGGAACCATTCATAATCGACCACACCGGATCCACTGGCCACGATCTCCAGCGCTCCTGACTCACCCGAACAGAAGGATTCCGATTCTGGTTGCATGGTAATAATCAGTTCCGGTACCACCGTTACCGTTGCTTCTTCCGAATTCAGACTGCTGCATTCATCCGTTATGGTGACGGAATAGTTTCCTTCATCCATGGAACTGATGGACGGGAAGTACAGTTCCGCAGAACCTGCATCCCAGTCGGATCCGTTCTTTTTCCAGGTATAGTTTAAGCTGCCTGCTCCTTCGGCCGAAACCGAAAGTACTTGCTCGGTACCCGGACAGGCAGTGAAAGAAGCGGGTGATGAATTGATAGTCAATGCCGTTTTAATCTCAAGCTGTGCTGCCGGAGAGCTTACCGTATCACAAAGATTTGAGACTTCCACATAAACCACCGCATCCTCCGATTGGGTAGTAAGCAGGCTTTCTGAACTTCCGGATTCCATACCGTTTATGAACCAGTGATACGTTATCGGAGCCGTTCCAGAAGCCGATACCTGGAAGCCTGCTTCTTCACCAGGACATACCGGGGCGTCGGCCGGACCTGAACCGATAGTGACCGGAAAACAGAAAGTAAAGGATTCCCAGGTCTTGTTATTGGTTTCATCTTCTTCCATTACATCCGAGTTTACATCGGTCACCACAACCACATACCAGTCACCGTCCGCAAGTGAAGACGGCATGGTCAGGGTTCTGGCGAATGGGATCCCTGTACCGGCCTGGATAAGAGAATGATTAATAGTGGAAAGAAGGTATTCCGTGCCGCTGAAATCCGTCTGATCAGCGATAAAGACAGAAGTGCTGAAGTTGGCTGCATCCTGCAACCCGGTATTATTTACATCAAAATTAATATCCAGAAGATGGTCCTTTTTTACCAATGAAGTGGAAATAGCCAGGTTTTCTGCAATAATTTCGGGCCTTGGCGGAGTAGAAATGTTCAGACTGACTGCCGAGGTATTGTTGGTTTCATCGCTTTCCACAATTCCATATGCCCCGTCGGCCATGGCAATGATATAATAGTTTCCGGGTTGTTGCCCTGCAGGTATGGTATATTGATGGGACACATCCAGGGTTGCTCCTGCATTTATCCCCGCAATGTCCTTGTAACCAAAGTAGCTATCGGTTCCGGCATCGAAATTCGCATCGACTGAAAGATAAAAATATACCCTGCTGCTTCCGGCATTCGCATTCCCTGAGTTCCATACCTGTGCATCCACCTCAAGGGTTTCGCCCGGTAACCGGTTGTCCGTTACCAAAGTGAGGGAAGAGATCTCCAGATCAGGATAGGTTTGCTCACGAATGAAGAGAGGAACCGCCTCTACATTATTGGTTTCATCGTCCTCAGCAACATCCAGATCATAATCGGCAACGAAAAGGATAAAATAATCCCCCTCGCTGACAACCGAAGGATATAAGGTGGCATATTCACTACTGTTGCCTCCGGCAGATAATCCATAGACTGCATCGGTTGTTAAGCGGGAGTCGCCGGCATCCAAAAGATCATCCTCCGAAAGGTAATACCCCAGGTAACTGGTATAGGTGGCTGCTCCCCCGATGTTGGCTACAACTGCACTGGCATAAACACTTCCGCCAATGTATATGGTATCGGCATCCAGTGAAGCAGACTCTACGATGTAATCCGGTCCGGGAGGCGCATCCAGGATATCAATTTTTACCCCATAATAATTATTGCTTTCATCCTCCTCATTTTCAGATAATTGATAATCAGCTATGAGTAAAATAAAATAGGAGGTTCCGGTAGTCAGATCGGTGGGAAGATAGAATGACTGGTTCTCATTTATGCTAACCCCTGCTTCCATTTTGTATGAACCGATATAATCATAATCGAGATAGGTATCCCCCGCATCCCAAATACTGTCGGAAGAGATGAAATAACCCAGCCTTGTTGAAGAATACGCATCTGCCTCTCCGATGTTTTTCAGGGTGGCATAGGCTGTAATCCTCTCACCCGGCATGGTGGCCGAAACCGAAAGCGAACCCTGGGTAACGGTAAGGTCAGATTTTGGAGGTTCTTTGATGTAGATCTCCCTCCAGGCCAGATTGTTTTCTTCATCCGATTCCGTTTGATCATTGCCGTAATCGGCCACGAAAAGCACATAATACGTACCGGAAATACTTGTTGGAACTCTCCAGTAATAGTTCTGTTCGGAAGAGTAAGCTCCGGCTGAAAGGCTTCCGATATAATCTTTGGCCATGTATACATCCGAGCCATCGAGCAGGGTATCTGTGGAATAATAGTACCCCAATTCGGCGGATGAGCTTGATGATGACAATCCTGCGTTGTGAACGGTTGCATAAACATACAGGTAAACACCCTGAGAAACCGTATCGGCCGGGAGTCTGCACTCGGAGATCAGCAGGTCTGCCTCCATACTGGCCACAACCTCCAGAGGGATTGCCAGGGTATTGTTAGCTTCATTGCTTTCCGCACAGACTTCGGTGCCATCCGCAACTAAAATAACATAGTAATCACCCGGTACTGTTCCTGCAGGAATGGTCACATTGGCACTCTCTGGGGAAGATTCACCCGGATCCAGGTCAGAAACATTATCGTTGGTGAGATAGGTATCGGCTCCATCAAAAATAGCATCTGAAGATAAATAGTAGTGCAGATAGGTGGTGCTTAAGGAGTTGAAATTCCCGTTGTTTACCACACTACCGGAAACATAGACCGAATTGGATACAGCGCCCAGCAAAGACGTCTGAGTTGAGGTAACCTCCAGGTCGGGATTAGGTTCGGTTCCATCGGTGATCAGATATGCCCAGTCATCCATATTGTTGGTTTCGACCGATTCCGGCACCTGATTATCATGGTCAATCACAAAGAGAATGTAGTAATTCCCTTCAGGAATTCCTGCCGGTACCGTAACATCCTGTCCCACCCAGGTACCTGCACCCACACCCAGATCGCTGGTAACTTTGGTTCCCAATAGTATGTCCGCCCCGTCCAGAGTCCTGTCGGCAGACAGGTAATATCCTGTTTCAAAGGCCGGGGAAGCGATGCCTCCGTAATTTCTCACGTTCACGGAAAGATTCAGATTATTTCCCCAGGTCCCCCACGAAGGAACATAACTTATCGTAACCGCACTCAGGTCCGGTTTTGCCTCCTCAATTTCAATGGAAGCACAGGCAGTGTTATTGCTTTCATCCAGTTCAGTCTTGGAATCATTGTAATCGGCCTTGAGAATTATATAGTACTGTCCTGCCGCGACAGAAGCAGGGATGTCGATGTAGTTACTGGTGTTGTAGTTACTACCCGGATTAATGGAAGATTCATACTTATATTCAAGGTAGGTGTCTCCTCCATCCAAAATTGCATCCGTGGAAATATAGAAGCCGGTATAGCAATAATCAGCTTTGGTTCCTATGTTCGAAGCAGTATAGGAAACCCGTATATCCTGACCTGTCTCCGCGGAGGCAGCATCCGGACTTACATTGCTTATGGTAAAATCAGCTGCATTCAGACTTACGGTAAGGGTGGTGCTGTCCAGATTGTTATCCTCATACTGCTCGCTGATTACCTCACCCCCGTCTGCCATCGTATATATCGTAAAGTTTCCGGGATCTATCCAGGAAGGAAGGGTATAACTGGTGGAAACCTCCTGTTCAGCACCCGTAGCCAGGCTGCTCACATTTACATTCACCAGATTCCAGTCTGTTTCCTCAAAAATACTGTTGGAAGAAATATAAAAGTAAACCTGGGATGACCCTGCACTTAAGGACCCGGTATTCTTCACAGTTGCAGTCAGATTTATGCTGCTTTGCTCCAGAGCCGGATCGGGACTCACCGTGACCGTGGTAACCTCAAGATCAGGCCCGGGGAGAGGATCAACCTGGAATGAAACCGAGGAAACATTGTTGGTCTCGTCACTTTCGATTACCGTGGAAAGGTAATCAATTCTGCTCATCGCATACCAGGTACCGGCCTTAATGTGAGAAGGAACCTTGAGAGTAACCGATCCGGATCCGGATTGTGCGGCCGGCAGAATATCCAGGGCCTCTGCGGTGACAAATATCGCAAGGGTATCGAAATCCGGCCTGGGGGAAATGTAATAAGCAAGTCCGCATTCTCCCGCTACCGCATTTCCGGCATTGTTCCATCCTGCGTCTACATGTAGGTCCTCTCCTGGTAAAACCGTAGTTTCGGTAGTGGTAATGCTGCTTATCTGCAAATCGGGAATAGCACCGGGAGTGCTACCGATCTGCAGGGGCAAGTAATCCGTCTCGGTGGTAGTGAACAACAGATAATACAATCCATCTGCAGTTCCGCCGGGAATAGTCAGGGTGTTCGATTTATAAAAAGAATTTCCGGGATAAATATAAATCTCCGTATCGGATCCCAGCAAGACATCCGATGCATCCTTAACTTTATCGGTAGAAAGATAATACTCAACTTTTGCGTTATAGGCATCCGAATTCCCAACATTCCTTAGCCTGGAGCCTACATTTACGTCAGACCCCGCCGCTGCATAACTGGTGGAGAGGTATTCTCCGGTGGTTATAACCTTCGATCCGGCATGATTCCCGGCTGTAATAAAGAAGGAGGATATGTTGTTGTTCTCATTCTCCTCTTCCTCGCTCATATCCGAATCAACATAAAACAAAATGTAGTATTCTCCTGCTTCCGGTACGGAAGGAAAGGTAAACTTCTTTATGTATCCCAATGTCCCATTCGGACTGATGCTGGTGGCTGGAAAGGATGGGGCGGCATCTGCAATATACTGATCATCAGCACTGAAAATCTTGTCATCAGATAAGTATAAACTAACTTTTACCGCGTCCGAATAAGCCGTTCCCGAGTTTTTTACCGAAATCGTGAAGGTATAGGAAACTCCGGGCTTGTAATGATCATGATTGCCGTCTCCGTTGGGATTGGGGCTCCAAAGATCGGGCAGGGACTGGGCGAAAAGCGGAAAAATCAGGAATAAAAAAACCAGGGAGGTAAGGATTTTTTTCATTGGAGAGGAATGTTAGTTAGTTTGACTTCCGAATCATGCTGGTCTTACGAAAACCAAAACCAAGGGTATATTAAATTAACCTTAAGTTTTCCCCGTACCGGGAAATTTTATTATTTTTAGAAAGGAAGACTTTGCATACAAGTGCTTCTATTTTCCTGTTTACCAGTGTGCTATAAATGCAGATGCACCTGGATCCTACTCATTTAAAATCAATCTAATGAAGCTTTTCATTTTCCTTTTCCTCCTTTCTTCAACCTCTGTTTTCGCCCAGAACCCCATTCTCCCCGAAGGAGTTTTCATGGCCGACCCGACAGCCCACGTCTGGAATGACGGAAAACTATACATCTACGGATCGGTCGATGAAAGCACGGAATACTATTGCTCACACCGCTACCATTTACTGTCCACCTCAGATATGTTAAACTGGGAGGTTCATGAAAACGTATTTTCTTCGAAAGGTCCCGACGATAAAGTGGATTACAACGACAAACTCCTTTTTGCCCCCGACTGCATGTACAGGGACGGCAAATGGTACCTGTATTATTGTCAGCCCGACCCCGAAAATGCCGAGGGGGTTGCCGTGTCTGACTCCCCTACAGGTCCTTTCGGAAAGGGGAAAATAATGAACACCGGAAAATACAGCGAGATCGATCCGGGGGTTTTCATTGACGATGACGGTACAGCCTATTACGTCTGGGGCCAGTTCAGCCTGAAAATGGCCATTTTGAAACAAAATATGTGTCAAATTGATACACTTTCGATAAAGGATAATATTCTGACCGAAGAGGAGCACTATTTCCATGAGGGTGCCTTCATGACCAAAAGAAACGGCCTGTACTATCTGGTTTACGCAGATATGAGTCGTACCAATACCCCCAGTTGCCTTGGTTACACCACGAGTACCCACCCTATGGGTCCCTACACCTACCGGGGGGTGATCATCGATAATGATAATTCCGATCCCTCCAACTGGAACAATCACGGCTCCATTGCGAAATTCAGGGATCAGTGGTATGTTTTTTATCACAGGGGAACCCATAATAGCCGGAAAATCCGCAAAATGTGTATTGAACCCATCCAATTCAGGGAAGATGGCAGCATTCCGGAGGTAGAGATGACCACTCAGGGTGCCGGATTACCATTATCGCCCTATATTCCAGTTAAGGCTGAAAGGGCCTGTCTCCTTTTCGGGAATTGCCGGATAAGTTTGAACCCTGAGGGCGGGGAAGAGCTTACGGGGATAACTGCCGACGACAGAATTGCATTCAAATACCTTGATTTCGATAAAGGATGTGATTCGGTGACGGTCAGACTGCGTACTCGGGGACCTGCCGGAAAAATCGTCTTTTCGGCCGGGATGCCCTGGCGGCGTCCTTTTGCCACCATTGATGTTCCGGCTCAGGAGGAGAGTTCAGAGGATTGGATTCTTCTTTCGGCCGGGACCGACAACCTCACGGGGAACCAGGCTCTCTGGGTGAAATTTGAAAGCGAATCGGAAGATCCTGTCCTGGATCTGGATTGGTTCCGCTTCGATCAAAAAGAGGTAGAACCGTGAATAAGCCCTCACTCTTCCTTTCCTGAACGGGCCTCACATATTAATTGCAATAGCAGGGGGGATTCCCTTTAAAGATTCCAAAATGCATGTTATCTTTAATGCCCGAAAATGCCATGCAATTTAAAACCAAATCAACATGAGTAAAAAAGTTTTGATCACCTATGCCACGAAATACGGCACTACCCGGGAAATCGCAACAAAACTGCAGGAGATAATTGAAAAGGCCGGCAATGAGGTTAGCCTGGAACAGGCCGGAGACGCCGCGAATGTCGGTGATTATGATGTGGTCATACTGGGAAGCGCAATCTATATAGGCCGTTGGAGGAAGGATGCTATCCGGTTTATGGAAGAACACCAGGACATCCTTGCGGAGAAAGCCTTCTTTATTTTCTCCAGCGGACCCACGGGTGAGGGGGATCCTGAAGAATTGCTGAAAGGCTGGAAATATCCATCCAAGCTCGAACCTCTGGTGAAAAAAACCAGTCCGGATGATATCGTGGTCTTCCATGGAAATATGGAAATGGAAAAACTTTCGGGCATGGAAAAATGGATGATCAAAAATATCAAGGCAGCGGTAGGGGATTTCCGGGACTGGGAGATCATTGAAAACTGGGGTAAGAAAATTGCAGATCTTATCCGCGATTGAAAGGCTGGGATTTTTGATTATTTTAGCCCTAAATTAATCCGGTATGTACGAATTCATCGAAGGGGAGATCATCCTCAAAACACCTGCATCCGTCGTTATTAAGGACGGGGGAACAGGATATTTTATTAACATCTCCCTTCATTCCTTCTCCTCCATTTCCGATTCCTCCTTTCTACGCTTATATATCCATCAGGTGGTAAGGGAAGATGCCCATATCCTCTATGGTTTTGTCAGCCCCGAGGAAAGGGAGATCTTCCGGCAGCTCATATCCGTCAGCGGAATAGGTCCCAATACCGCCCGGATCATTCTTTCCTCCCTTTCTCCCGATGAGGTAAGGGAGGCCATACTCCAGGGGAATGTTCCTGTACTCCAGGGTATCAAAGGCATTGGAGCGAAAACTGCCCAGAGGGTAATCGTTGACCTGAAAGATAAGATCGGCAAATCGGAAGGACTGGATGAATTATTCCTTTCCGAGCGCAATACTATCCGTGAAGAAGCGTTATCTGCATTAGTCGCTCTTGGCTTTGGTAAAAAACAAGTAGAAAAAACAGTCGGTAAACTTCTCTCCGAGAAACCTGCACAGACTGTCGAGGAGCTAATCAAAGAAGCATTAAAACTGTTGTAATTATAATCTTTTGACAAACAGAGAGGCAAATATAAATTCGCTGGTCTTTTTCATTGGTCTTTTGCTTTCTCCGCTAACGATACTGGCAAATCCCCTGACCGAAGATCCTTATCTCACCAGGCCACTGCCGGAGATTCCCTCTTTTTACCAGCCTCCCGACACCATTGATCTTCAGTACCCCTTTGAGGAAAAACGATATACCCCGACCGGAAATGAGGAGCCCTCTTCTCCCCTCTACCTCCGAAAACCCTCCAACGTTGAGAGAGTTATTGAATACGATCCTTCCACCGGACAGTATTATTTCGTGGAGAAAATTGGCCGTTCCCGTTACCGCGTTCCCAACACCCTCTCCAGGGAGGAATACATGGAATGGGAAAGACAACAATTCATAAGCGATTACTGGCGGGAAAGAGCCATGAGCGAAAACCTTGAAAACCAGTCCTCCCTCATCCCTCAGCTTAACATTGGGGGGGAGGCCTTCGACCGGGTCTTCGGAAGTAATGCCATCAATATCACCCCATCGGGGAGCGCCGAGCTTATATTTGGCTTTAACCTTTCCAAAGTGGACAATCCCACACTCACAGAGCGCCTCAGACGTACCCCTTCCTTTACCTTCGAAGAGAAGATCCTGATGAATGTTTCGGGATCCATCGGAGATAAAATGAATCTTGATGTAAACTACAATACCGAAGCCACCTTCGATTTCGAAAACCAGACCAAGCTGGAGTACAGCGGAAAAGAGGACGAAATCATCAAAAAGATCGAAGCCGGTAATGTTTCACTCCCCCTCACGGGTTCACTGATCACAGGATCCCAGAGCCTTTTCGGACTAAAAACCGAGATGCAGTTCGGCAGGTTAAATATGACCACCGTTTTTTCTCAACAAAGAGGAGAAACCTCGGTAATTGAAGTGGAAGGGGGAGCTCAGATACAGGAATTTGAGATTACCATCGACAAATACGATGCAAACAAGCACTTCTTCCTTTCCGATTATTTCCGGGATAATTATAACCAGGCTCTCGCCAACCTTCCTGTCATCAATTCCGGGATCAACATCACCCGTATTGAGGTATGGGTGACCAATAAAACCAGTAATTTCGACGAGTCCAGAAACATAGTCGCCTTCACGGATATCGGTGAAGCCGAGCCTTATAACGAGGTTTTCAATGTTCTGGAAGCCGGCAACTGGCCGCGGAATGAGAAAAACGACCTCTACCGTGAGATGACCTCCAGCTATAGCGGGGCAAGAAACATCAATGATGTTACCTCCGTCCTTTCAGCCTTTAATCTCGGACAGGATTACGAAAAGATTGAAAATGCCAGGAGACTCTCGCCCAGGGAGTTTTCCTACAACGAACAACTGGGGTATATCTCCCTCAATGCTGCCCTGAACTCGGATGAAGTTCTGGCGGTTGCCTACGAATACACCCTGAACGGCAGGACCTATCGTGTGGGAGAACTTTCCACCTCCAGCGGGATCAGTGCACCCAGTGCCCTTTACCTTAAGCTGCTGAAATCAACCAACTTCACCCCGGTTTCCTATACCTGGGACCTGATGATGAAAAACGTTTATGCCATCGGGGCCTACCAGGTGAATCCCGAGGATTTTACCCTGGATGTGCTTTATCAGGACGATCGGACGGGGAATGCCATCAATTACATCCCGGAAGGGGATCTGAACAAAAAGATCCTTCTGGGCCTGCTGAATCTGGACAACCTGAACTCAAACAACGATCCTTACCCCGACGGATTATTCGATTACATTCCGGGAATAACCATCACCCCATCCAACGGAAGGATCTTTTTCCCGCTTATCGAACCTTTCGGATCTGATCTTAGGGAAATTATTGTCGAGAATATCGGGGAGGATCCAAGCGTGATAGATCGTTATGTTTTCCAGGAGCTCTACGATTCGACCATGACCCGGGCCCAGCAGGTAGCCGAAAAAAACAAGTTTCTGCTTTCCGGTTTTTACCAGTCATCCTCAAGTTCCGAGATCATGCTCAATGCCATGAACATCCCGGAAGGCTCCGTGGTGGTTTCCGCCGGGGGCCGGCAACTGACCGAAGGTTCTGACTATACCGTTGATTATACCCTGGGAAGGGTCACCATCATAAATCAGGGTATCCTGGAATCGGGAACCCCTCTGAGAATTTCTCTCGAGAGCAATTCCCTGTTTAACATCCAGACCAAAACCCTGGTCGGAACCCACCTCGATTATCGCCTCTCAGAGGATTTCAACGTTGGGGCCACCATCATGAATCTTACCGAAAGACCCCTCACCCAGAAAGTAAGTATCGGCGATGAGCCTATCTCCAATACCATCTGGGGATTGAACACTTCTTACCGCACCCGGTCGCAGTTTCTGACTACCCTGGTCGATAAGATACCTCTGATCGAAGCCAAGGAACCCTCCAGCATTACCTTTGTGGGCGAATTTGCGCATTTGATCCCCGGACATTCCAAAGCCATAGAAAAAGAGGGGAATGCTTATATCGACGATTTTGAAGGGAGTCAGACTTCGCTCGACATGAAATCCTTTGCTGCATGGTCCATATCCAGTACACCCAGAGGATTGTTCCCGGAGGCAGAGCTGAATAATGACCTCAGGTATGGCATGAACCGGGCAAGACTTGCCTGGTACGTCATAGACCCGCTCTTCCTGAGAAACAATGCACTTACACCCGAAAATATTAAGAACAACCCCGACCTGCAGTCAAGTCATTACGTGAGGGAAGTATTTGAAAACGACATTTTCCCTGAAAAAGAAACCCCCAACAACGTTCCCACCAATATATCGGTCCTGAACCTGGCATTCTACCCCAGGGAAAGAGGACCGTACAATTTCGACACCCAAAGAGTGAATCCCGACGGAAGCCTTCAGGAGCCCGATGAACGCTGGGGTGGGATCATGAGAGAGATCCAGTCTAACGACTTTGAAGCAGCCAACATTGAATTCATCGAGTTCTGGCTCATGGATCCCTTTGTAGAAGATGAGGACAATCCCGGTGGAGATCTGTATTTCAACCTGGGGAATGTATCGGAGGACGTGCTGAAAGACTCCCGTAAATCCTTTGAAAACGGACTCCCCTCAACCGCGGTGGTCGAAAAGGTGGATACCACGGTCTGGGGTAGGATTCCCCTGGTGCAATCCCTTGTAAATGCCTTCAACAACCAAATTGAAGCCAGGGTATACCAGGATGTGGGGCTCGACGGTTTAAGCGACACCGACGAGCAGAGCTTTTATGATGAATTTCTTGCAGAGCTCCAATCGGTTCTAAACCCGGAGGCATTAACGCGCCTGGCCGAAGACCCTTCAAGCGATAATTTTCATTACTACCGGGGTTCGGATTACGATGAACAGCAGTTGGATATCCTTAGCCGGTATAAGTTGTACAACGGACTCGACGGAAACTCCCCAACCTCCGAGCAATCGACCGAATCCTACCCGACCAGCGGGAGCACCCTTCCCGATGTGGAGGATATAAACCGGGATAACACCCTTAGTGAAAGCGAGGCTTATTACCAGTACCGGGTGAGTCTGAGACCGGAGGATCTTGAGGTGGGAAGGAATTTCATCGTCGATTCGCAATTGGATGAGGAAACCTTCGAGAACGGAGAAAAATCGGCCGTGACTTGGTACCAGTTCCGTGTTCCCATCACCGATTTTGAAGAAAGCGTCGGAGATATTCAGGATTTTAAATCCATTCGTTTTATGCGTATGTTCCTGACCGATTTTCAGGAATCGGTCATTCTCAGGTTCGCCCGGCTGGACCTTGTAAGAGGAGAATGGAGAAAATACAACCTCGACCTTACCCAGGGGCGGGAGGATTTTACCGGAACCCAGCCTACCGAAGGGAGTTTTGACATTTCGGCCGTGAACATTGAAGAGAATGCCGGTAAAATTCCGGTTAACTACGTACTTCCTCCCGGGATTGACCGGGTTATCGATCCTACCCAGCCCCAGATCCGGCAACTTAACGAACAATCCATCGTGCTTAAGGTAAACGACCTTGAGGACGGAGATTCCAGGGCTGCCTTTAAAAATCTTCTTCTGGATATCCGGCAGTACAACAAGATAGAGATGGAGGCTCACGCCGAAGCCCTTCTGGATGAACCTCTGGAGGATGGGGAGCTGACTGCTTTTATCAGGCTGGGCTCGGATTATAAAAATAACTACTATGAATACGAGGTACCCCTGATCCTGACACCGCCCGGGCGCTACGATAACGATGAGGATGCGGACCGGTTGATCGTCTGGCCCAGGAAAAACCGCTTCGATATCCCGCTCAGCATCTTTCAGGAAGTCAAGCAGCGAAGAAACCGGGCTCTGGGCGACGCCAATTCCGGTGTGGAGACCAATTCGGTTTATACCATTATCGACAATCAGGGCAACCGGGTGAGCGTTTCGGGGAACCCAAACCTTGCCAATGTCCGAACCATCATGATCGGAGTGAGAAACCCCAGTAAAGGCACCTCGGGAAATGATGACGGCATGCCCAAATCGGGAGAAATATGGCTGAATGAACTCAGACTCTCCGAGTTCAATGAGGAAGGGGGCTGGGCTGCCAACGGACGGCTCACAACCCAGTTGTCCGACTTCGGAATGCTTACGTTTGCCGGGAATACCAGTACCCCGGGCTTCGGAAGCATAGAAGAAACCGTCCAGGAAAGAGACCAGGAACAAGTGCTGCAGTACGATATTTCCGGAAACTTTGAACTGGGAAAATTCTTTCCGGAAAAATCCGGAGTATCCATTCCCATGTATGCCGGGATCTCCGAAACCATTATCAATCCGCAGTATAACCCCGTAGATCCGGATATACCCCTGAAAGATGCCCTCGACAATGCGGAAAATGAGGGTGTCCGGGATTCCATCAAATCCATTGCACAGGATTATACCCGGAGAAGGAGCATCAACTTTACCAATGTACGAAAGGTGAAAACCGAGGGACAGCCCAGGATCTATGACCTTGCCAACTGGTCGGCAAGCTATTCTTACAACGAGGTGTTCAGCCGGAATATAGGTACCGAATATTTTACACAGAGGAATATCAGGGGTGCCCTGAGCTATAATTTCAATTCCAGACCTCAAAATGTAGCCCCCCTCTCCAAATCTGAGGCATTCAAATCCCCCTATTTCAGAATCTTACGCGATTTCAATTTTTACTACCTGCCATCCCGGCTCTCCTTCAGGACAGACCTCAACCGGGCCTACTCTGAAAGAAAACTCAGAAACCTGAACAATCCATTCCTGGAGATTGAACCCACGTTCAATAAGAATTTTCTGTGGAACCGCTATTACGACCTTAAATTCGACCTTACCCGTTCCCTCACCTTCGATTTCTCTGCCACCAATGTGGCACGCATCGATGAACCCATTGGAAGAATGAACCGGAACGAGGATGATTACGAGGCCAAGCGCGACTCCATCTGGCAGGAGATCCTTTCCTTCGGAAGAACCACGAATTATACCCATCAGTTCAACCTGGGCTATAACGTTCCCATCAATAAGATCCCGGCATTCGACTGGGTCAACCTTTCTGCACGCTATAACGGATCCTATGGCTGGAATACCGGTCCCATCCTTAACGATCCGGGAATCACCCTGGGAAATACCATCCGGAACTCCAACACCACACAGCTTAACGGTCAGATGAACATGACCAACCTGTATAACAAGGTGGGGTATTTTAAGGAAATTGACCAAAAATACCGGAGCGCCCGGAGCAGGGAGCAAATGAGTGAAAAACGAACCAAAGAGGTTACCTATATCCGTGAAAATCAGTCGCTGAGGGCTGAATTTCCACGGAATTTTAATCATAGCCTCAGGACGGAAGACATCAAGGTGGAGGTCTTCGACAGTGAAGGGGTTCTGGTACCCACAAGCATTGAAGTCATAAATGAAAACCGGGTTCGGGTGGCTCCCGAAAGAGATGTAAGGGGTGCCCGACTGGTGGTTACCGGAACCAAAGAGCTTGGCGAAAATCCCCTTACCCTCATCCTCGAAAACAGCGTAAGAGTGGTTACCGGGATTAAAAATATTAACGTAACCTACAGCACGAGCGACGGCTCCATGCTACCCGGTTACCTTCCCGAAACCCGCATCATGGGAATGCAAACCTTCAACGGAATGAAGGCACCGGGATGGCAGTACATTGCAGGCTTCCAGGATCCCGACTTCCCTGTCAGGGCTTTCGACCGGGGCTGGCTTTCTTCCGACTCCCTCATAAACACCCCCTGGTCCATGACTCATACCGAAAAGCTCAACCTGAGGGCCACCTTCGAACCCTTCAAGGGCTTCCGGGTAGATCTGACGGCAAACCGGAATGAAGCAAGTAATGTAAGTGAGTTCTTTACGGCCGACATAAACGGGAATCTGCCCCCCGACTCCCTAAGGGGAAGAACCGAAACCGGTAATTTCTCCATGTCATACCTCTCCTGGAGAACGGCTTTTGAAAGGATATACACCAAAGACCTGGATTTCTCCTCCGATGCCTTCGATAAAATGAAAAATGAATACCGGCTTGTAGTTTCCGATAGACTCGCAAGGCAATACATGCGCGACAATCCCGGGACCACCCTTACCAAAAACCCCGAAACCGGTTACTGGGAAGGCTTCGGGCCCAACTCACAACAGGTCCTCATCTCCTCCTTCCTCGCTGCCTACGGACAAAAAGACGTTTCAAAGGTAAGCCTCAACTTTATTCCGAAAATCTGGGAGATGATGCCCAACTGGAGGGTTTCTTTCGACGGACTCGGAAGAATTCCTTTCATACAGAAATATATGAACAGCCTGACCCTTAACCATGCCTACCGCTCATCCTATAACATCGGTTCCTTCATTTCCAATCCCACCGAGCTGATCATGAATTATGACACCCTTACCAACAGTTTTATCCCCGTATTCGATGCCAGCAGCGTAACCATCAACGAACAGTTCTCCCCCCTCTTCAATTTTAATATGGACTGGAGAAACAGCCTCACCACCCGCATCGAATTCAAAAGATCCAGAACCCTGTCGCTGAGCACCGCCAACAGCCAGATCAACGAAGTGAACAGCAAGGAGATCGTGGTTGGCGCCGGTTACCGCTTCAACGAAGTTCAACTCATCATAAACGGTCAGGAATTCAAGAGCGACCTGAACGTCCGCGCCGACTTCTCCATCAGGGACAATCGCACCGTGATCCGCAAGCTCACCGAAGATGCCGACCAGATCACGGCCGGACAAAGGATCATCACCATCAAAACCACCCTCGATTATGTGCTAAGCGATCGCTTCAATCTCAGGCTTTTCTGGGACCAGCGGATCAATAACCCCTTCATCTCCCTGTCCTATCCCACTTCCAATACCAACATCGGCTTCAGCGTCCGCTTCACCCTCGCGAACTAAGGCCCCCAAACATGTTTTTTGTCATAAGCAATTTCCTTCAAAAAATACTACCTTTGAAAGTGATCATTAATTCAAAATCCTATCAAATATGAATTTTCCCGATAACCTCAAGTACACCAAAGAACACGAATGGATCAAAATTGAAGGCGACACCGGCGTGGTGGGCATAACCGAATTTGCCACCTCCGAACTCGGTGATGTCGTTTTTGTTGAAATCGAAACCGAAGGGGAAAACCTGGATCAGGGCGAGACTTTTGGAACCATTGAAGCCGTAAAAACCGTGTCGGACCTCTTCATGCCCGTTTCGGGCGAAGTTTCTGAGGTAAATGAAAAACTCTCCGACAATCCTGAAATTGTAAACGAAGAACCTTACGGCCAAGGCTGGCTGATCAAGATCAAGCTCAGCGACTCTTCCCAGGTTGGCCAGCTATTGTCGGCCGCCGATTACAAGAAACTGGTATAATCAAAAAAAATCCCCGGAAATCTCTTCAAGGCTGAAGGGTCTCCGGGAATTTACTTTTCTCTTCTGATTATTTTCGGGTAAGCTCTGTCCTAAAGGGTTTTCTTAACCTCTACTTCGGTATACGCTTCGATTACATCGTCTACCTTTATATCATTGAAATTCTCAATATTCAATCCGCATTCGAGTCCGCTTACCACCTCCTTCGCATCGTCCTTGAAACGTTTCAACGAACCCAGTTCACCACTGTAAACCACAATCCCGTCCCGGATCACCCTCACCTTTGAGTTCCGGTTTATTTTTCCTTCCTTGACGATACAGCCTGCGATGCTACCCACTTTGGTGATCTTGAATACATCCAGCACCTCCAGAGTGGCCACAACCTGTTCCCGAATTTCGGGCGACAACATTCCTTCCATGGCGGCCTTGATCTCTTCGATGGCGTCGTAAATAATGGAATAAAGCCGGATATCGATCTGCTCCTGCTCTGCCAGTTTCCTTGCACTCAGCGATGGCCTCACCTGGAAACCAATGACAATGGCATTGGAAGCAGCAGCCAGGAGGATATCCGATTCGGAGATCTGTCCTACCGCCTTATGTTTGATGTTCACCTGGATCTCTTCGGTGGAAAGTTTCAGCAAACTGTCGCTCAGTGCCTCAACCGATCCATCCACATCCCCTTTCACGATAAGATTCAGTTCCTTGAAGTTTCCAATGGCAATCCTTCGGCCAATCTCATCCAGGGTAATGTGTTTTTGTGTACGTAATTCCTGTTCGCGTTGAAGCTGCTCACGTCTTACGGCTTGTTCCTTGGCCTCACGGTCGGTTTCCATTACCTTGAAACGATCACCCGCCTGAGGTGCCCCATCGAGCCCGAGTATCAGCACCGGAGTGGAAGGCCCTGCCTCCTCTATCCTTGAGCCTCTCTCATTATACATAGCCTTCACGTGCCCATAATGACTGCCGGCCAGGACGATATCCCCTGCCCGCAGAGTTCCGGTCTGTACCAGAATGGTGGCCATGTATCCCCGCCCGCGGTCGAGAGATGATTCAATTACCACGCCAGTAGCAGGACGCGTAGCATCGGCTTTCAGCTCCAGCAATTCCGCCTCGAGAAGCACCTTCTCCAGAAGATCCTCTATGGCAACCCCGTTCTTGGCAGATATATCCTGGGATTGGTACTTACCTCCCCAGTCTTCCACCAGGTAATTCATATTGGCAAGCTCCTCCTTAATCTTGTCGGGATTCGCAGTGGGCTTATCTATCTTATTAACGGCAAAAACAATGGGTACCCCCGCTGCAGAAGCGTGGTTGATGGCTTCCACGGTTTGCGGCATCACCCCGTCGTCGGCGGCTACCACGATAATTGCCACGTCGGTGATCTGAGCACCCCTGGCCCGCATGGCGGTAAATGCCTCATGACCGGGTGTATCCAGGAAAGTGATCTTCCTCCCGTCATCCAGTTCAACCGAATAGGCGCCGATATGCTGGGTTATACCCCCGGCTTCACCGGCAATAACATTGGCGTTCCGGATATAGTCGAGAAGCTTGGTCTTTCCATGGTCAACATGTCCCATAACCGTGACAATAGGAAATCTTGGGGTCAGCTTTTCGGGATCATCCTCCGCCTCTACTACCGAGTCCTGAAGATCGGCACTAATAAATTCAACCTTGTATCCAAACTCATCGGCCACCAGTACCAGGGTTTCTGCATCCAGTCTCTGATTTATCGAAACGAAAAGTCCCAGGTTCATACAGGTTTGGATCACCTGGTTCACCGGAACGTTCATCATACTGGAAAGCTCACTCACCGACACAAACTCGGTAACCTTCAATACATTCTTTTCCTCCTCCTGGGCCTGTAGCTCAGCCTGCAATTTCTGGTGAACCGTATCCCTTTTCTCCCTTCTGTATTTTGAACCCTTGGATTTGGAGCCTTTTGATGTCAGCTTCGCCAGAGTGTCCTTGATCTGCTTTTGTACATCCTCCTCATTAACTTCGGGACGGTGAAGTTTTTTCTTCTTTTTACCCCCCTTCTTCTGACCGGACCTGTCGTCATCCTTGTTTTCAAGTCTGACTCTTCCCGGATCCTTACGGATTCGCTTTCTTTTTTTCTTACTCTGATCCCCCATGGGGTCCTTGGAAGTCGCAACAGGTTTCTTCTGAGGCTCCCTCTTCTCCGGAAGATCAATTTTTCCAACCACCGTGGGACCGGATAATTTCTCGAAACGAGTCGGGATAAGATTATCCTCCTCCTTCTTTTTCTCCTCTTTTTTCGGCTCTTCTTTCGCGGGCTCTTCTTTCACGGGCTCCTCAGCCACAGGCTTTTCAGAAGCCGGTTCCCCGGCAGGGGGTTTGGATTCCTCTTTTTTGGGCTCTTCTTCCTTTTTCTTTTCCTGCTCTGCCGGCCTGGGAGCCTTCTTTTTGTCCTTCTCCAGGTCTATCTTACCCACCACTTTGGGTCCGGTAGTTTTTTTCTCCTCTTTTTCTTCGACAACCGGTTCGCTGGCAGGCTCCTCCTTTAAGGGTTCCTTTTTTTCCTCCTCTTTCTTCGGAGCAGGCTTCCTCTTTCCTGAAAGCTGATCCAGATCAACCTTACCCAAAACTTTAGGTCCCCGCGATGGCTTTTCCTCTTCTGCAGGCTTTTCCTCAACAGGCTTTTCTTCCTTTTTAACCGTGTCTTCCTTGGGAGTTTTCCCGGCAGACGTATCCTTTACAAGCAATTCCTGCTCCTCCTCCGGTTCGGCTTCCGTCTGAACATCATCCAGGGTAATGCTTTCCTTCTTCTCCCTGAGGTTCTTCATGCTGAACTTCTCGGATTTCTTCTTTTCGTCCAGGTCGGAACTATACTCCTTCACAAGCAGGTCATAAAGGTCGGATGTGACCTTGGTATTCGGATTCGAATCAATGTCATGACCTTTCTTATGAAGAAATTCAACAATGGTTGATATTCCAACGTTGAACTCCCGGGCAAGTTTGCTTAGTCTGATTGCTTTGATTTCTGCCATACAATATTATACCTGTTCTTTTTGCAGATCCGCTAAATTAAAACTTATCAAAGATTTTATTCAAATTCTGCTCGTAAAATTTTCAAAACTTCTTTTACGGTCTCTTCCTCAAGGTCCGTCCTCTTAACCAGGTCAGCTGCATCAAGGTCCAGAACCGATTTTGCCGTGTCGCATCCAATGGCCTTCAGCTCATCGATGATCCATCCGTCAATCTCATCGGAGAATTCCTCCAGATTCACATCTTCATCATCCTCGTCTCCGGTCTCACGGTATACATCAATATCGTATCCGGTAAGCTGACTAGCAAGCCGGATGTTTAATCCGCCTTTTCCAATAGCAAGCGACACCTCCTTGGGCTCCAGGAAAACTTCGGCCCGCTTGTCCCCTTCGGTAATTTTTATGTTGCTGATCTTGGCCGGGCTCAGCGACCGGGTTATGTAAAGCTGAACATTGTTGGTGAAATTGATCACATCGATATTTTCATTCTTCAACTCCCTCACAATCCCATGGATCCGGGATCCTTTCATACCCACACAGGCACCTACCGGATCTATCCTTTCATCGTAAGACTCCACCGCTACCTTGGCCCTTTCACCCGGAACCCTTACAATGTTCTTAATGGTGATCAATCCGTCGAAGATCTCCGGAACCTCCAACTCAAACAAACGCTCCAGGAATACAGGGGAGGTCCTCGAGAGAATGATCAGAGGATTGTTGTTCCTCATATCCACACGAATCACTACCGCCCTTATGGTATCCCCCTTACGGAAATAGTCTGAAGGAATTTGCTCGGATTTGGGAAGGATAAGCTCATTTCCCTCATCATCCAGAACCAGGATCTCCCGCTTCCAGACCTGATAAACCTCGCCGGTCACAATTTCTCCTATCCTGTCCTTGTATTTTGCATAAAGGTTATTCTTCTCCAGTTCAAGTATACGGGCCGTCAGATTCTGACGGAGAGCCAGAATGGCTCTTCGCCCAAAACTTAGAAGCTTCACTTCGTCGGTCACTTCCTCCCCTACCTCATAATCCTCGTCAATTTTTTTGGCTTCCGTAAGCGAAATCTGAACGTTGGGATCCTCAACCTCACCATCTTCCACAACTTCCCGGTTATGCCAAATCTCAAAGTCACCCTTATCAATGTTGATAATGATGTCGAAATTCTCATCGGTACCGTATTTTCGAATGAGCATGGAACGAAATACGTCCTCAAGCACACTCATCATGGTTACCCGGTCAATATTTTTCAGTTCCTTAAATTCTGAAAAAGTGTCGGTTAAATTCACATTATCCATTGCGTTTAAAATGTTGTTATTTAAATGAAACTACAACTTTGGTCGATTTAATTCCGGAGAAGGGAAGCTCAGACTGCTCTATTACCATCTTCTTTCCTTTCTTGTTCTCCAGCTTCTTCTTCTCCCTGGTCTCCACTACAATCTTATCTTCCAAAACCGATAACAGGGTCCCCTTTATCCTGGTCCCGTCTGTCATCAACACCTCCACCTGCCGCCCCAGATTTTTGTGATACTGTGGCAAAACCTTAAGCGGCTGCGAAAGACCCGGGGAGGAAACCTCCAGATCATAATCCTCCTTATCCCGGTCAAATTCGGCGGTGATCTCCCTGCTCAGAGCCACAGAATCATCGATGCTGAAGCCCTCCGGGTGATCTACAAACACCTGAATATGGTTTGACTGACTCATATGTATATCGACCAGGAAACCCCCCTTAAGGGCCACCTTTTCTTCCACAAAAGTTATAAGTCTTTCCCTGTCCGGCATAATTGACCTCCAATAAAATAGGGGACTTTTGTCCCCTACACTTTTGTATCGGCTTTGAGCCGCAAAAATACGAATAATCATTTAATATCCAAAATTTTAAACTCAAAATAGCTATGGCTGTAAAATTAGTGAAAGAAATAGTGAACCAGGATGCAGATATTTTTGTTAATATCGTTTGTGCTTTGTACTTTTCGTTTCGTTCTAACCCAAACTTTAAAACCATGAAATTAATAAGTAAACTTCTCTTCCTGGCCCTGATCCTGGTGGGATTCACCCAGTGTAAAAAAGATGATAACGGCGATGGCGACGGCAAGGTAGGCGACGCTAATCCCGGACAGGTAGTATTCAAACTCGGTGACGATACCTTTACCATGACCGATGCAGCAGCGGTTATTCTGGATTTTTCGCTTTTCGGGACCCCGGGTCAGAGTCTGACCATCACCGGCAGTTACGGGAAAAAATCGGCTCAGGGCGAAAATGCACTGGTAATCTCTGTTTATGATGCAAACGATCTTCAGGAGAAAGAATATCAGTTCACTGTAGATGAGGAAGGAACTTCCTGGGCATCGATCTCCATGGCCGATTACCGCAATGATCAGTATACCAGCTATGTAGGGGTTACCGGTGAAGGGTCCATCGATATTGTGAAAATCTCATCCAACTCCATCTCAGGTACTTTTTCGGGTACTTTTTACGTAAGCTCGACCGATCCGGACCTTCCGGAAACCATATCCGTGACCGGAGGTGCCTTTAATTCCATTCCTCTTTCAGGCTGGGGTAAATAAAATTTTATGATCTTGAAACTAAAGCCTCTCCGGACGGCCTGCTCCGGATGAGGCTTTTTTTATATCCGGGATTATTTTTGATAATTATCCTAATCGGACTATATTTGACTTACTAAATTATTTTGTTTGGATTCATTACAAAGGAACAGAGGCAAAATCATTAACGATCCGGTCTACGGATTTATCAGCTTCCCGTCAGACCTTCATTTTGCGATCATAGAGCATCCCTGGTTCCAGCGCTTAAGAAGAATAAGGCAACTGGGACTCACCAGCTTCGTATATCCGGGGGCCAACCATACCCGTTTCCAGCATGCTCTGGGTGCAGGATACCTGATGACCCAGGCAATTGAAGTTATTCGCTCCAAGGGGCATGAAATTACCCCGGAAGAGTCGGAAGCTGCCATCACGGCAATCCTGCTTCATGATATTGGTCACGGCCCCTTCTCCCACTCCCTTGAGAACAGCATTATTGAGGGTAATTCCCATGAAGAACTATCCATGCTGTTTATGGAGGAACTGAATGTGGAATTTGAGGGCAGGCTTTCCCTCTGCCTGGAGATCTTCAGGGGGGAATACTCCAAAACATTTTTACATCAGTTGATAAGCGGACAACTGGATGTTGACAGGCTTGACTACCTGAAAAGGGACAGTTTTTTTACCGGGGTTACCGAAGGGGTGATAGGTTCCGACCGGATCATAAAAATGCTGAATGTGAGAAATGATCAGTTGGTGGTAGATAAAAAAGGGATCTACTCCATTGAAAAGTTCCTTATTGCGCGAAGACTGATGTATTGGCAGGTCTACTACCATAAAACCGTAATTTCCGTGGAAAACCTGCTGATCAAGATCCTTCGCAGAGCCAGACAACTAAGCCTGGAAGGCGAAAAGCTTTTTGGCACACCTGCCCTAATCTTTTTCCTTCAAAACCAGGGTGAACCCGCCATTTTTAATACCGCAGAAAAGGGCAGGATGCTCGGCCGGTTTGCCAGTCTGGATGATAACGACATCCTCTCCGCTGCAAAAGTATGGTCGGAACATAAAGACAGGGTGCTCTCCAGATTATGCTCAAACCTTCTGAACCGGAAACTTTTTCGGGTAGAGATAGCAACCACCCCCTTTGATGAGGGAAAAGTTCGGTCAAAACTCGAACAAATCATGAATAAATATTCGATGACCCCGGAAGAAGCCTCATTTTTTCTCAATCACGGGGAAATATACAACCAGGCCTACGACGATTGGGACGACAAAATAAAAATCCTTCAAAAATCCGGGGAGATCCTTGATCTTGAGCAGGCTACGGACCTGATGAACTTCATGAACATATCCTCCCGGGTTAAGAAACATTTTTTATGCTATCCAAAAGATTTGTAAAGCGATTTGCAATAAATAATTAGCTTTGTCGGGGGTTTTCCAGACCCTTTCAATCAAAAATAAAACCATACCATGAACTTCAAAGCCCATACCATAGCCGAATTTCTTAAAGGAACAGTGGATGGAGATCCGGAAACCGAAGTGAACAATGTTTCCGGGATCGAAGATGGAAAACCGGGGACCCTGGCTTTCCTTGCCAACCCAAAATACGAAAAATTCATCTATGAAACGGAAGCCTCCATTGTACTGGTCAATAAAGACTTTAAACCGGAAAAAGAGATTAAACCTACCCTAATCCGGGTGGAAAATGCCTACCAAGCCTTTGCCAGCCTGCTGGATATGTACCAGCAGTCCAAACCCTCCAAAAGTGGAACCTCGGCCAATGTGAGCTTACATGAATCTGCACGCCTGGGTGAGAATATCTACATAGGTGAGTTTACCGTGGTTTCCGAAAATGCCGTTATTGGAGACCATGTAAAACTTTATCCCCAGGTGTACATCGGTAACAATGTTAGCATAGGAGAAGGTACCCTGATCTATGCGGGAGTGAAGATCTATGAAGGCTGCAAGATCGGAAAAAATTGCGTGATCCACTCAGGGGCAGTGATCGGTGCCGATGGGTTTGGATTTGCCCCGGGCGAAAACAACGAATACAAAAAAATTCCCCAGATCGGAAATGTGGTGCTCGAAGATAATGTGGAAATCGGGGCAAATACAACGGTTGACCGGGCTACCATGGGATCCACCATAATCCGAAAGGGCGTAAAACTGGATAACCTCATCCAGATCGCCCATAATGTGGAAGTCGGCGAGAATACGGTAATGGCAGCCCAGGCCGGGATTGCAGGTTCAACCAAAGTGGGAAAAAATAACATGCTGGCAGCCCAGGTCGGAATAATCGGCCACCTGAAAATCGGAGACAATGTGAAGATCGGCGGACAATCGGGTGTGATTAAGGATGTGGAAGACGGTGAGATGCTACAGGGCTCTCCCACCATGAAAGCCCGCGAGTACTTTAAAGCCTATAGCATCTTTACCAAACTTCCCGAACTATACCGAAAGATATACGAACTGGAAAAAGAAATAAATAAGTTAAAAATTGAGGATAAGCCTTCGAACGAATAAATAAGGATATTCCGAAAGCATTATTCAGCAAGGAATTCAATTCGAATTAAATAATCTGAAGCAATCGGTTAGTTGATTTTTTGTATATTGCCGCGATTTTATTCTGATCTTTTTCGTAAACTATGTCACAAAAACAAAAAACCTTAAAAAAGGAAGTAAGCCTGAAGGGTAAGGGACTTCACACAGGTTTAATGGTCGAGTTTAAGTTAAAACCTGCCGGGGTAAATCACGGATTTCTCTTCCAGCGTACTGACCTTCCCGAAAAGCCCACCATCAGAGCCATAGCCGAAAACGTAACCGACACATCCAGAGGGACAACCCTGGAGGAAAACGGGGCCAGAATCTCTACCATTGAGCATTGCCTGGCTGCCTGCGCAGGACTGGGACTGGACAATGTACTTATTGAAGCCACCGGACCGGAAGCGCCTATCCTGGACGGCAGCTCTATTGAATACACCAAAGCCATCCTGAAAGCCGGGATCGTGGAGCAGGAAGCAGAAAAGGTATATTTTACCCCCAGTGAAAAGGTGGAATATTACGACGAAGAAAAAGGGATCCATATTATCGCCTACCCCGATGAGGACCTGAGCATGAATATCCTGATCGACTACAACTCCAAAGTCCTCGGAAACCAGTACGCAACCCTGGATGATATGGATAAATTCCCCGAAGAGATTGCACCCTGCCGGACTTTTGTTTTCCTTCACGAGCTGGAATTTCTGGCTGCTAATAACCTGATCAAAGGAGGAGACCTCGATAATGCGATTGTTATTATGGACCGACAGGTAGGACAGGATGAACTGGACCGGCTGGCAGAACTATTCAATAAACCCAAAATCAAGGTCAAACCCGAAGGAGTATTGAATAATATTGACCTTCACTTTCCCAATGAACCCGCCCGCCATAAATTACTCGATATGATCGGTGATCTGGCACTTATCGGAATGCCCTTCAAAGGGAAGATCATCGCCCAAAGACCCGGACACCACGCAAATACGGAATTTGCCAGGATCCTGAGGCAGATGGCTAAAAAACAAAAAGCCAGAAAAGACATTCCCGTTTATGACCCCAACACAGAGCCGGTCGACGATATTGTGAGGATAACCGAAACCCTGCCACACCGTTATCCTTTCCTCCTGGTCGACAAAATCATCAAAAGATCCGCTAAAGAAGTGATCGGGATCAAGAATGTAAGCATGAACGAGAATTTCTTTCAGGGACACTTCCCCGGAGAACCCGTAATGCCGGGCGTGCTTCAGATCGAAGTCATGGCCCAGGTTGGCGGAATCCTGGTTCTGAATACGGTGGAGGATCCTGAAAATTATCTTACCTATTTTCTGAAAGTGGATAAAGTAAGATTTAAACGCAAAGTGGTACCCGGTGATACTCTGATCATTAAAATGACCCTGCTGGAACCCATTCGCAGAGGAATTGCACTTATGTACGGCGAAGGTTATGTGGGGGATAATATGGTTATCGAAGGAGAATTAATGGCACAAATCGTTAAAGTAAAAGGTTAAGATACCCACTATGAAATACCCGCAAACTAACATCCACCCTGATGCAAAGATCGGGAACGATGTTAAAATTGATTCTTTCGTCACAATTCAACAGGACGTCGAAATAGGAGATGGCACCGAGATCGGACCCAATGTGGTCATAAAGAACGGTGCCCGCATCGGTAAAAACTGTAAAATCTACCCCGGGGCAGTAATCGCCGGTGAACCCCAGGATCTGAAATTCCAGGGAGAATATTCCCTGGTGGAGATCGGTGACAATGTGAAGATCCATGAATATGCCACCGTTAACCGGGGCACCAACGCCAAGGGCAAAACAAGCATAGGAAGCAACTGTCTTCTTATGTCCTATACCCATGTTGCCCACGATTGTGTCATAAGCAATAACTGCATCCTTGGGAGTTACGCCGGACTTGCAGGGGAAGTGGAAGTCGATCCCTTCGCCATCATCTCTCCCGGAACCCTGGTCCACCAGTTTGTAAAAATTGGTTCACACGTTATGATCCAGGGAGGCAGTAAAGTAAACAAGGATGTTCCTCCCTTTATTCTCGCAGGACGCGAACCCCTTGCCTATACAGGGATCAACTCGGTGGGACTCAGAAGAAGGAATTTTGAAAACGACATTATTTACGAAATCCAGGAGATCTACCGCATTATCTACCAAAGGAACCTCAATATTTCCGATGCACTGGATTTTATTGAAACCAATCTTCCGGCCTCAAAGGAAAGAGACGAAATTCTTCTTTTTGTGAGAAATTCCAAAAGGGGAATTATCCGTGGATACCTTACCGGCAACGGACAATAAGGTTCTTATTCTGCTTCCGGGTCCCAGCCCTGAGCAACCAACTCGGCGCCGGAACCATCGTCGGTTATGATCAACGCCTTTTCCCCCTGCATATTGCCAATGATGCTGATCTCCTGAATATCCTTTAACTTATCGTATTCCGACAAGGGAGCCGTGAACAGAAGTTCATAATCCTCCCCCCCGTGAAGAGCACAGATCAAAGGCTCTATTTCCATCTCCCTGGCCGCTTTAACCGTGTCCTCCGAAATGGGAATGCGATCATGGTAAATCTGACATCCGATGGCCGACTGTTTGCAGATATGAATCAGATCCGAAGCAAGTCCGTCCGAAATATCAATCATGGCGGTTGTTTGAATGCCCCTGTCTATAAGTAGTTGACGAATATCTGTCCGCGCTTCCGGCTTCAATTGCCTTTCCAGTATGTAATCATAACCCTCCAGCTCGGGCTGAACTGTGGGATCCTCCTCGTAAAGCCGCTTCTCCCTTTCCAATATTTGCAATCCCAGGTAAGCTCCCCCAAGATCGCCCGAAACACAGATCAGATCATTTTCGCGGGCTGTATTGCGGTATCTGACTTCCGACTTTTCCACCTCCCCGATGGCCGTAACCGAGATCGTAAGACCGGTAAGGGAGGAAACCGTATCACCCCCCACAAGATCAACATGGTAGGTTTCACATGCCAGATGAATTCCCTCGTATAACTCCTCCACTGCCTCTAGGGAGAATTTGGAGGAAACAGCCAGAGATACCGTGATCTGCATGGGTTCCGCGTTCATGGCGAGGACATCGCTAACATTGCTGATCACCGCTTTGTAACCTAAATGCTTTAAGGGTGTGTACATAAGATCAAAATGTATCCCCTCGGTCAACATGTCGGTTGTGACCACCTTTACCCGGTCGGCTCCGGAAGCCAATACAGCCGCATCATCGCCAACCCCCCTCAGGGTTGATTTATGACGCAGGCTAATTTTTGAGGTTAGTTTTTCTATGAGAGTAAATTCTCCAATCTCAGACAGACTGACAGGTTTGGTGTTTTCATCCATAACTTAAGACTTAAAATGCGAAGGTAGGGATTTTCAATCAATAAACACATCCGGAAATTACTGTTATAATATTGAATGTCTGACATTTAGCAATTAGAGTCCAATTTTTCAATGTTAATTTTCTGTTATCTGTTTGTTAAATAATTATTATCAATTTACATTTGTACATTAATTTAAACCTATGTACTACCGGATATGATAAATTATCAAATCCGTTCCGAGACCGATATAAAAGATGAAGTAAGGCAGGTTATCCTTGAACAGATCCGGAGTAGCAGGGAAATTCTGGGCGATACCGGCATGGATGTCGACCAACGGATCCATGAATCCAGAAAATGCTTCAAAAGGATACGGGCCGTCCTCAGGCTTGTCCGTGATTCCATAGGATACAGTAATTACTATCGTGAAAACGTATTTTTCAGGGACCTGGGCGCATCGCTTTCCCCGGCCAGAGATGCAGGGGTTATTTTTGAAAGAGGAGATTTCTTGAAACAGGTCATTCCCGATCTGGAAGAGAACAAGGCTTTCCTTGATTTTCTGAGTAAACTTGAAAATGAAAAATCCGTACTTACAGGTAAGGGCTCAAACACAAAAAAACTATTCGCCATAAGCGGGGAACTGAACTCCTGCATACCCAGATTTACAAATCTGACGGCTGAAAACCAGGGTTTCCGGATTATTTCCGGCGGACTCAAACGCATATACCGTCAGGGAAGGAAATACCTCAAAAAACTGCGCAGGGAAAAGGACAGTGAGACAATCCACAATCTCAGAAAACGTTCGAAGTATCTCTGGTATCATATGCAGCTCCTGCAACCGGTTTATCCAAAACTGATCGGGGCCTACGAAAATACCCTCGACAAATTATCTGACGATCTTGGCCTTTACCGGGATATTACTCTTTTTCTCGAAAAATTCAAAGCAGAATCCTTTTACCTTAACCAAAAAGAAAAGGCTGGCGAAATAGAAGAATACTACACCCAACTAGCCCAGGAACACCTGAATTCTGCGCTTTTGGAAGCAGAGAAGTTTTACATGGACAAACCGGGAATGTTTGTAAAGAAAATTAAAAAATACTGGGAACTATCCCTGGTCCTGAAAGTAAATCAGGTCCTTTAACTGAAAATTTAACACACATGAATCATAAGATGGAAACAAAAACAAACGAAAAAATCAGTAATTTCAGACGTTTATACCAGGTTATGGAAAAAAACCTGGATAAATGGGGAGATATCGAAAAATTCAGAACAAGCTACGATGAGTTCGTTCACAATCTGAAGAAAATCGATGATCTCGAAGAAACTGCCGGAAAAGATCTGAATACCCTTCAGCTTAAACTGGAAGCCTGCAGGAACAATATCATCACGAAACTTATTCCGGTTACCAACCTGCTAACTCTTTACGCTCTCGATAATAAAAAGAAAGGCCTGCGGAAAAAACTGGATAAATCCAGGAAAAATCTGGAGGACCTGAAAAATAAGGGCCTGGTTGCTCATGTAGATGAAGTTGCCGGTTACCTGGAGAAAAAATTCAATAAGCAACAGGAAAATGAACAGGATGATAAACTTGGCAGCTACGGATTAAGCATGGGCCTGATCGAAAAACTGAGGGAAGACCGGGATGAACTGGTGGACCTTAAGCAAAATCTTCAGGAGGAAAATGAGCTTGTAGAAAAAGCAGGAAGCGAAATTATTTCCCTGGTAAAAGCCAGCGAGGAACTGATCAGGGAAAGATTCCACATGTTTATGAGTATTTTTGAATTCTCCGATCCGAATTTCTACACTTCCTATAAAAATGCACTGAATCCGCCCGCTCCGGAAAGAAAAACCCCGCCTCGGCCAGCCTCCAGAACATCCAAACCAAAGACAGAAGATAAAAAACCGGTGGCCAAAAGAACGGTTACCAAAAAACCTGCGGCAAATACCCGGGCTAAAGTAACCCAGAAACAGGGAACAAAATAATCCTGCATCCCATTATTGAAGGTTTGGTATAACCGGAAGGGTTCTGACTAACGTAGGACCCTTCCGGTTTTTTAGTCTATCCCATTCCGAAAGGCCCCTCTCTCCCCGGCTTTAAACCTTTAGGTGCGGCACCTGTTATATCATTGGAAAAACATGGTAAATATCATTTTATCCAGCATATAATTTGTTATCTTTACCATCTATTTGAATTTAATCTAAATAAGTTATAGACTCTCAATAAATGGGATTGATATATGAGTGAACAGGATAAATTATTGAAAAAAGTAACGCAGAGCGAGTACAAATACGGATTTTACACAGATATTGAGATTGATACCATACCCAAGGGACTGAACGAAGAGGTAATCCGGATGATATCTGCCAAAAAGGAAGAACCGGAATGGATGCTTGAGTTCCGGCTCAAGGCATACCGTCACTGGACCAAAATGAAAATGCCGCGCTGGCCTCATCTCAAGCTTCCCGAAATCAACTACCAGGATATCATTTACTATGCCGCCCCGAAAAGAAAAGCTACCTACAACAGCTTGGATGAGGTGGATCCGGAATTGCTGGAAACCTTCAACAAGCTGGGAATTCCTCTTGAGGAACAGAAAGCACTGGCAGGGGTTGCAGTAGATGCAGTGATGGACAGTGTTTCGGTGAAAACCACATTTCAGGAAACCCTGGCGGAGCTGGGCATCATTTTTTGCTCATTTTCCGAAGCGGTAAAAAACCACCCCGATCTGGTCAAAAAGTACCTGGGTTCGGTGGTACCGTATACGGATAATTATTTTGCCACTTTAAACTCGGCAGTCTTCAGTGATGGCTCCTTTTGCTATGTCCCCAAAGGGGTCAGATGTCCTATGGAACTTTCCACCTATTTCCGGATAAACGCCATGAATACCGGACAATTTGAACGGACCCTCCTGATCGCGGATGATAACAGTTATGTGAGTTACCTTGAAGGTTGCACCGCTCCGCAGAGGGATGAAAATCAGCTTCATGCTGCTGTGGTAGAGCTGGTGGCACTCGAAAATGCGGAAATAAAATACTCTACGGTTCAGAACTGGTATCCGGGTGATAAAGACGGAAAAGGGGGCATTTATAATTTTGTAACCAAAAGAGGAATGGCCAGGGGAGATAACTCCAAGATCTCATGGACCCAGGTAGAAACCGGTTCTGCCATTACCTGGAAATATCCCAGTTGCATTCTCCGTGGTGATAATTCTTCGGGTGAATTTTATTCCGTGGCTGTTACCAATAACCGCCAGCAGGCCGATACCGGTTCGAAAATGACCCATATCGGGAAAAACACCCGGAGTCTGATCGTTTCCAAGGGGATCAGTGCCGGTTTTAGCGAGAATTCCTATCGCGGACTGGTAAAGATTCTGAAAGGAGCCGAAAATGCCCGGAACTTTTCCCAGTGCGATTCCCTGCTTCTGGGCGATAAATGCGGAGCCCATACCTTTCCCTATATAGAAGCGGATAACCAAAGCTCCAAAATCGAGCACGAGGCCACTACCTCAAAAATCGGGGAAGATCAGATATTCTATTGTAACCAGAGGGGAATCGATACCGAAACCGCGATTGGAATGATCGTAAATGGTTACGCCAAGGAAGTACTCAATAAACTGCCCATGGAATTTGCCGTTGAAGCACAAAAACTTCTGGCAATATCCCTGGAAGGCAGCGTAGGATAATAAAGTTAAAATACACAGAATGCTTAAAATAAATAACCTGCAAGTCAGTATTGAGGATCGTCAGATCCTGAAAGGAATCAATCTTGAAGTAAAACCCGGTGAGGTTCATGCCATCATGGGTCCCAACGGATCCGGCAAATCCACCCTGGCCTCTGCCCTTGCCGGCAGGGACTATGTGGAAGTGACCGATGGCAACGTGGACTACCTGGGGGAGAACCTCCTGGAAATGGATCCCGAGGAAAGGGCTCTTAAAGGACTCTTCCTTGGATTTCAGTATCCGGTTGAAATACCAGGGGTCAGCATGGTAAACTTTCTGAGAACCGCAATCAATGAACAAAGAAAATACCGGAATCAGGAACCTCTTTCCGCAGGCGACTTCCTGAAACTGATGCATCAAAAAAAGGACCTGGTCGGGATCGACTCCAATCTGACCAATCGCTCTGTTAATGAGGGCTTTTCGGGTGGGGAAAAGAAGAAGAACGAGATTTTCCAGATGGCCCTGCTGGACCCGAAACTGGCCATCCTTGATGAAACCGATTCCGGACTCGATATTGATGCCCTGAAAGTGGTAGCCAACGGAGTGAACAAGCTGAAAACCCCCGAAAATGCAACCATCGTCATCACCCATTATCAACGCCTGCTGGAATATATTATTCCGGATTACGTACACGTTCTTTTTAACGGTAAGATCGTGAAATCCGGTGGGAAGGAACTGGCTCTGGAGCTGGAAGAAAAAGGCTACGAATGGATACGTGAGAAAACTCACGCGGAATAAAACGGAAAACGGAACATGAATATCGATTATAAACTGGCTGATGCCACAGAAATATTTCTTGACCTGTATCGCAGAAACCGGGATGTATTGCACAATTCATCGCCCGGATTTATCTCCGGTATAAGGGAAGAGGCCATATCCTCACTGGAGAAGCTTAAAATTCCGGGTCCAAAATCGGAAGATTACAAATATCTGAGGGTGGATAAACTCCTGGAGCAAAACCTGGACCACGTGTTTGAACCCAGGAAGATTGATTTTAATATCGATGATATCTTCAGTTGTGATATTCCCGAACTGGATACCGAAGTCCTCCTGGTTCTGAACGGATATTATCTTCAAAGGAAAGAAAGTCTGACTACCCTGGGGAACGGGGTGATTTACGGAAGCCTGAAGTCCGCTGCTAAAGAATTTCCCGATCTGGTCTCCACGCATTATGGCCGCTATGCGGACCATACCTGCGAATCGCTTACGGCTCTTAACTCTGCATTTGCCCAGGATGGTGTTTTTCTGTATGTGCCTTCAGGGCAGAAACTGGAAAGGCCCATCCAGATAATTCATCTACTCATGGATGAGAGGGATATCATGGTTCAACACCGAAACCTTTTTATTATCGAGGACAATGCCGAAGCAGAAGTGCTGATCTGCGATCATACCCTCAGCACCCAGTCCTTCCTGACCAATTCGGTAACCGAATTATATACCGGGAAAAATGCCGAGATGAATATTACCCGGGTTCAGAATGAACACAATGGCTCCTCCCAGCTTACCAATCTTTATACATGGCAGGAAAGGGACAGCCGTACTTCAACCAATTACATCACCCTTCACGGGGGAGTGGTAAGAAATAACGTAAGGGTTTTCCTTAACGGAGAAAATGCGGATAATAAATCCTTCGGTCTCTACCTTTCCGATCAGGATCAGCACATAGATAATTTCACCTATGTGAACCACATGAAACCCCATTGTACCAGCGATCAGCTCTACAAGGGGATTCTGGACGACAAATCTACCGGGGCTTTCAACGGCAGAATACACGTTTGGCCCGATGCCCAGAAAACCATGGCATACCAGAGGAATAACAATCTGCTGCTCACCGATTCGGCTAAATTGAAATCCAAACCTCAGCTGGAGATTTATGCCGACGATGTGAAATGCTCCCATGGTGCAACGGTTGGTCAACTCGACGAAGAAGGTCTTTTCTACCTCCGCTCAAGGGGTATTCCCTTCGAAGAGGCACGACACCTGATGATGTATGCTTTCGCAAAGGAGGTACTTTCCAATATTAAACTACCGGCGCTGAAAGAAAGAATGAATGAACTGGTCGACAAAAGGTTGCGGGGTGAGTTATCCAGGTGTAATAATTGTAAAATGAAATGCAGGTAAATGGTTACAGGGACCGGATTAAATATCGAAGTAATCCGTAAGGATTTTCCCATCCTTCATCGCGAAGTGAATGGAAAACCCCTGGTATACCTTGATAACGGGGCCACAACACAAAAACCCAAATCGGTCATTGACAAGGTGAATGAAATCCATTCCCTTACCAACAGCAGTATTCACAGGGGAGTGCATCACCTGAGCGGAAAAATGACCGAGGAATACGAAAACGCGCGGGATAAAGTGAGAGCTTTTCTCAATGCGGAGGACCTTTCAGAAGTAATTTTTACCAGCGGAACCACAGGCTCTGTAAACCTGGTTGCCTATTCCTTTGGCGAACGCTATGTAAGCGAGGGAGATGAGATCCTTATCAGCGAAATGGAACACCATTCCAATATCATTCCCTGGCAATTGCTTTGTGACCGGAAAAAGGCAAAGCTGAAAGTGATCCCCTTCGACGAACAGGGAGAACTGGATCTGAATGTCTACCGGTCCATGATCAACACGAAAACCCGGATCGTGGCACTGGTGCATGCCTCCAACAGTCTGGGCACGGTTAATCCGGTAAAGGAGATGATACGGATTGCTCACGAACAGGATGTACCGGTCCTCATAGACGGGGCTCAGGCAGTGCAGCATGGTCCGGTGGATGTAAGGGATCTGGAGGCCGATTTTTATGCTTTTTCCGGACATAAAATCTTCGGTCCGACCGGAATTGGAGTACTTTACGGGAAGGAAAACCTGCTCGATGCCATTCCTCCTTACCAGGGAGGAGGCGATATGGTGGATTGTGTGAGCTTTGAAAAAACCACTTACAATGTTCTGCCTCTTAAATTTGAAGCGGGAACCGCCAATTATGCCGGTGCCATTGCCCTGGGAACCGCATTGGATTATGTGCAGATGCTAGGGCTGAATGAGATTCGGAGGCATGAAGAAGACCTCTTGCAATATGCAACCCAAAAGCTGGAGGGAATTGATGGATTGAAGATCTATGGAAAGGCAAAAAACAAGATCGCAGTGTTATCCTTTCTGCTCGAAAATATTCACCCCTACGATACGGGTATGATCCTGGATAAACTCGGCGTGGCTGTCCGCACCGGATCGCATTGTACCCAGCCGGTTATGGATCATTTTGAGATCCCCGGAACAGTTCGGGCTTCCATGGTTTTTTACAATAACCGTGAAGATATCGACAGACTGACCGAAGCTGTCCTGACTGCAAAAAAAATGCTGGGGTAAATACGATTTTTAACCCAAATGATCCGAATATGTCCATTAACCAAAGACAAGAAAAAATAATTGAAGAATTCACCATGTTTGGCGACTGGATGGATAGGTATAATTATCTGATTGAATTGGGAAACGAGCTCGAACCCATAGATCCCAAATATAAAACGGACGAATACCTGATCTCCGGCTGCCAGTCGAAAGTATGGCTGACGGCAGATTACCGGGAAGGGAAAATGTTTTATACGGCCGACAGCGATGCGCTTATCGTTAAGGGAATTGCCGCCCTGCTGCTGAAGGTTCTGAACGACACCGAAGCCAAAGAGATCGTGAACAACGATCTGTTTTTTATCGATGAGATCGGACTGAAGGATAATCTTTCCCCAACCCGGTCGAACGGACTTGTGTCTATGGTAAAAAAAATGAAACTCTATGCCCTGGCCTATAGCGCCAAACAAGAGAACTGATTTTGTTGTTTTATAATCAGGCAGCATTAAAAGAATGATAATATGAGGAATGAAGAGAATATAACTGAAAAATCAGTAATGGAGATTGAAACAGAGATCGTAAGGGTGCTGAAAAATATTTATGACCCCGAGATCCCGGTGAATATATACGATCTCGGACTCATTTATGAGATTGATGTGAATGATGACAGGGAGGTGGAACTTACCATGACCCTTACCGCACCTAATTGTCCGGTGGCAGACCATCTTGTATCCGATGTGCAGCGACAGGTGGGTGAAGTGGAGGGAGTGAAGAAAGCCGGGGTAAACCTGACTTTTGATCCGCCCTGGGACCAATCCATGCTAACCGATGAGGCCAAACTTGAACTCGGACTTCTGTAAATTACCCCGCTGATTAATCAGATTAAGGAAAATATCCGTAAACAAGCCCTTCAGATTGGCTTCGATAATTGCGGGTTTGCCAGTGTCGAACCGGTCGATAAAGATATTCAGATCCTGGAAGACTGGCTGGGGAAAGGGATGCATGGGAGCATGCACTGGATGGAAAGATCCGTCCCTCTCAGAAAGGATCCCGGTCTCCTTGTTAAAAATGCAGCCACTGTCATCTCTCTTCTTCTCAATTATTACACCCCTGAAATGCAGGAGGACCCTTCAGCCCCGGTAATTTCCAAATATGCCTACGGGAAAGACTATCACAGGGTCGTTAAAAAAATGCTTAAAAAACTACTGACCTATATCCGGGAAGAAATGCCCGGAGTGAACGGAAGGGGATTCGTCGATTCCGCACCGGTAATGGAACATGCATGGGCCTCGAGGGCCGGATTGGGATGGATTGGCAAAAATTCCCTCCTCCTCAATAAACAACTGGGATCCTGGTTTTTTATCTCCGAGATAATTATAGACCGGGAAATTGAGCCCGATAAACCGGTGATGGAAAGTTGCGGAAATTGCAGACTCTGCATAGATGAATGTCCTACCCATGCCATCAATCTGAATCGTACCGTCGATGCCCGCAAATGCATTTCCTATCTTACCATTGAAAATAAAGAAGACCTCCCCGTTGAGTTGAAAGATGCATTCTATAACCGGGTATTCGGTTGCGACATCTGTCAGGAGGTTTGTCCGTGGAACAGGAAGGCCGGTACCCATAATGTGGAAAGCCTCAGACCGGGAGAGAATCTTCTGAAAATGTCGCGCAAGGAATGGGAAGATATGGACGAAGAAAAATTTCATAACCTGTTTGAAGGCTCTGCGGTAAAAAGAGCCGGATTTCAAGGATTGAAAAGGAATATTGACTTTCTTAAAGACTGATGCTCTCCGGAATCCTCCGTTTCCATTATTTTAACCTAACTTTGGAAAGACAAAACAACCAAATTTATGAATATTTGCTTTATCATCGACCCCTGGGAAGAACTGAAACCCGACGATGACTCCACACTCCGGCTCATGCATGAGTGCCTGATCAGAGATCATACCGTGGGATTTATGTACCCGGGGAACCTCACCATCCGTAAAAGTCAGACCTACGGATTCGTCAAGAAAATAAGAGCACAGGAGAAATACTCATCCAACTTTAACATTTTCCACTCCAAAATAAAATACGACGAACAGTTCTTTCCCCTTTCCGGATTCGACGCCATATTCATACGATCCAACCCCCCCATCGATCCAATTATGTTGAACTTTCTCGACAGCGTTCAGGATGACACCTTTATTTTAAATGATATAACCGGACTCCGGAAAGCCAACAACAAGCTCTATTCCGCCTCTTTCGATGATCCCGAAAATGAGATTATTCCCGTAACCTATGTTTCCAAAAACAAGGAATACCTGAAGGATATCATCCAAAATTCGGAAAGGGACAAAATGATATTGAAACCCCTTCAGGGATTCGGCGGATCGGGGGTGATCGTGCTCGAGAAAAGCGCCAAGCAAAGCATCAGCTCCCTTCTCGATTTCTATATCACCGGTAAAACTGAAAGCCATTATGTAATCCTTCAGGAGTTCGTGGAAGGTGTGGAGCAGGGCGATATCCGCGTCCTTATGCTTAATGGAAAGATACTGGGTGCGTATAAGCGGGTTCCCAGAGCAGACGATGTGAGGGCAAACCTCAAGGTGGGTGCCACCGCCGTGAAACATCAGCTTAGCAAAAGGGAGAAATCGATCTGTGAGCGCATAGGACCCAAGCTTGTGGCCGACGGACTCTACTTTGTGGGTATCGACCTGATCAACAACAAACTGATAGAAATAAATGTTATCAGTCCGGGTGGCATCACCAAGATCAATAAATTCAACCGGGTGAAACTGCAAAAGCAGGTGATCGATTTTATCGAAGATGTGGTGTCTTCCAAAGAAAACGCCATCCACAGAAAACGTGAGCTAAAAAAACTGATTGATGAAGCTTAACCTCTCCGTTTCCGCAATTATCGAGAAGATCAATCAGGAAAAATATTTTGAGGCAGAATCCAGCGACGGCTCTTTTTATATCCGGATTGACGACTACGTACCTTTCGCCTGCTTTGCTATCCACAACGGACATGAACTGAGACCCATACTGAAAGATCTATGTCAGCTCGACGATTTTGAACGCTGGCAGGAAGAAGACCCCCATACCTACGATTTTATTTCCTATCTCCCCATCGTTATCTGCGGAAGGGACTCCCGCTATGAATACGACCTAAACCGCCGACCGGAAGATTGCATCTATGAGGAAGCCTGGGGTAAAAAAGTCTGGAAAAATGAACTCCCGGAAGAAGAGAAAGCCATCAGTCTTCAAAAACATGCCGATTTCTACCAGGTAGTGGAAGCCCTTATACAGAAATTGGAATCGCGCTTCTCCTCGGCCATTATCTTCGACGTCCATTCCTTTAATTACCGCCGGCGAAAAGAAAATCATATTCCCGTCTTCAACCTTGGCACCGAGCTGATCGATAAAAAACGCTTCGGAAGCTATACCGATTTCTTCCTGAAAGAGCTGAGCCGGATCAGCCTGCCCAATATCGAGCCCCTCGCCCTGGAAAATGCAGTATTCCAGGGGAAAGGATACCTGCTGGAGCATATTACCAACCGCTTCAAAAACAGTCTGGTAATGGCCCTTGAGGTGAAAAAGATCTATTGCAACGAATCCAATGGGGAAATCTATCCCGTTGTGATCGAAGAGATTACAAGGAAACTCAAACGCGCCATCCTCAATACCGTGGCCCTCTTCGCAAGGGAAAACACAAATCTGACCGTAAGAAAAAAGAATTTCCTTCTTTCCTCCGAACTTAAATCCCCCCTGAGAAGACTCGACAAAGAACTTTTTCAATTGGTCCGGAATTTCGAAATCCTCAATTTCGTAAACCCCGAGAATATAGAACAGGAGAAAAAAGAATTCTTTAAATCCAAATACGGAAAAGATCCGAAATTCATTTATAAACAACTGTCAATCAATCCTTTCGAGTTCAAGCGAAAGTTGTATGCCCTGCCCGTTGAAAATATCAGTGATATCTCCATCCGTCTCCTTTACCAGGATGTAATCGATTCCTATGCCGACAAGGTGGAGATCCTTTCCTCCATAGGCAAGGAAAAATTCCTCTATAACTCCCTCCGGTATTTTGGGGAACCCGACAGCCGGGATGTCAGCAATGCCGAATACATCATGCATTTTAGTCCGGCGGCCGACGGGAACGAGATCTTTAACCTTACCCCAAACGAAGTCCTCAGGTATTTTATCAGCGTGGTGAATGACTATGGTTTTACCTGTAAGATTGAAATTTCCCGGAAGATCATTTCCAAAATCCTTATTCTCAACAGCAGAAAGACCATCCGGATACGAAAGGATGCCATGTTCTCCCAAAAAAGTCTTTACGCCCTGTCGGAACATGAAATAGGGGTCCATATGCTGACTACCATAAACTCCAGACTCCAGCCCCTTCAGGTTTTCAGGCTGGGAACCCCTCTTAACACCCATACCCAGGAAGGACTGGCAATCCTGAGTGAATACCTCTCGGGAAATCTTAGCATTCGACGCCTGCAAATTCTTGCCCTGAGGGTGCTGACCATAGAAAAGCTGCTGAAAGGCTATAGTTTCACAAGAACCTTCCAGTTTCTGATGGATCAGAAAATCATGGACGAACACCAGGCATTTTTTATGACTGCCCGTATTTACCGGGGAGGTGGATTTACCAAAGACCACCTTTATCTGAAAGGCTTCAGGGACATCCTTTCCTATTACCATTCGGGAACCGATCTGAATCACCTTCTCGTGGGCAAAACATCCTACAAGTACCTAAATCTGATCCGTGAACTGATCGAGCGTAAACTTATCCTGCCACCCAAATTTAAAACCAAATCCCTGGTTAAACCTGTACCCACAGATCCAATTCTGGATTATCTGCTGAAGGGTCTTAAATAACCTTCTTTACTTTCCGGTAAGTTCTCTGATTAGTTCCGTTTCCGCTTCCCGGTAGGGAGTCCCGTCGGTATGGAAGACCTCATGGTGCCAGGGTTCGATTTCCGTTTTCCCGAGTGGATGGTTCCAGGGATACTTGGTTTGCGTCTTTCCATCCACCAGTCCCCAGTTAATGGCCATCACATTGTGCTCTTTCATTAAGGGAAGATGGGTCTCAAACAGACTTTTGTTCCCCCTTGCCAGGTACTCCGAACATACCACAGGCCGGCCAAAAGAGGAGTATCGCGCAATATCCTTGGCCATGCTTTCGTAACTGCTGTAATTGTGAAAGGAGATTACATCTGAGTTCTCCAGACAAAGTTCGTTCATGGGAAGATTTTCCTCCGTCCATTTCCAGCATCCAATGGTAAGGGGCTGGGAAGGATTCACCTCCCGGGCCCACCGGAATACCTCCTTCACCAGAGGAAGTATCTGTGCTGTATGATGATTGTTCGCAGGCTCATTGTATAAATCCCAGAGAATCACTCTTTCGTCATCCCTGAAATATTCAAGCACTCCCTTTGCATAACGCTCAAGACGGGGCCATTCATTCCTGTCCATAACACTGGCATAGGACGGACTTTGGAGCCAGCCGGAATTATGCAGTCCGGGAACCGGATCCGGTTGCCTTCCCCTTTGCGGATTCCCATAATGACAGTCGTCAAAGAGAACCAACATGACTTTGATGTTGTGCCTTTCGGCAATTCCAAGGGATTCATCAACCCTTGAAAGAAAAGCAGCGGAATCAGGTTCCCATAATAAGTCGTGGAGGTATACCCGGACAATCCCAAAACCAATATCGGCAGCCCAACCCAGTTCGCGGTCAATGGTCTCCGGATCAAAGGTCTCCGCCTGCCAGAATTCCAGCTGATTAATGGCCGTGCTTGGGGTAAAATTGCATCCGGCAAGCCAGCCATGTGCCTGCTGCCATTCAAGGGCTCTCTCTTTCGACCACCTGGAACCGGAATCTGAAAGAGGGGTCCGATCCGTGGAACAGGAAAAAAGTAAAAATACCAAAACGAGGAGGGTGGAAATTGTTTTCATGACAGTACTTTTTTATGGGTGGACGAACCCCAGCCTGGGTTTTCAATTCCGGCTGATCCGGAAAAACAGACGAGATTAATCCAGGATAGTGTTTAGTTACCCAAATGTAAAAACTTAGTCCGGATTTTTATACCCTGAAACCGGCCGGTTTTGAAGCCTCTTTTGAGAATGTGATTTAACTATCTGGTAGACAGATTATAGAATCTGGCCTTCCCGGAGTATTTACATCTTTATATTCAATATAAATAAGAAATCTATCCCGGATAATACTCACGATAACCCCGATTATTCATTAAACTTGTGAACGATTTCACAAATATGAATTTTGAAGCCTTATTGATCGGTGTGGTTGCGTTTGTGACGATTGGACTTTTTCATCCTGTAGTGGTAAAATTTGAGTACCACCTGGGGAAAAAATTCTGGTGGGTGGTTTTTGTACCCGGACTCATCCTGATCGCTTCTTCCCTGTTTGTGAGATCCTACCTGTCTCTCATTCTCGGTATTGTAGGCTTTGGTTTAATGTGGACCACAGTTGAAGTTTTCCTTCAGCATGAAAGAGTGAAAAAAGGACAGGCAAAAAGAAATCCGAAAAGGAGTTATGACTGATATACTGTTGAAAATCGCAGGAGTGGAAATGAATCTGTCAGGACTCATCGTTGGGGCTGCCAGCTTCCTGATCATAATTTTTGGCAGGTACGCCTGCATCTCCGGTGAGTATCATTTTAGCAAAAAACTGTGGATTGCTTTCCTGGTTGTGGGAATAGCATCCCTCCTGGCGGCTCTGCTGATCAATAACCTGATCCTGGGATCGGTGATCAGTATTTTCGGACTGACCCTTTTGTGGGGCATTCACGAGATCATTGAACAGGAAGAAAGGGTTGAAAAAGGATGGTTTCCTGCAAACCCGAAAAGAAAATATAAAGGAGATAATTAGATGTTTCTGGGAATTTTTTCAAGCCTTATTCCATATCTTCTTGCGGGAGGAATCTACCTCCTGTACCTTCTTTTTTCCCTGGCCCAACCCTATTTCTCCAAAAATCAAAACACACAGGAAGATCCCGCACCCAGAGTAATAAACGAGGATGCGAACACAGATTACGATGAGCTGTCGAATACTGTGAATTTTGAAGATTATTATGATCTGACCAATGATACAGACCTTTCAGGCGAACTTCCAAAAAAGGTCTTCTATCCACCGGGGGCAATCCCGCCATATATAGGCCCCTTCCACGAAATAGTCATCCCTTCGAAGGATTCTCATTTTCATTACCTCTATTCCCGTCCACCCCCGGCTTGCTGAGCTATCTCCTGTTCTTATCCCCGAATTAACAACAACAAATTTTTTTTCATGTACAAGCTCAGCATTTCGCTGGCCCTGTGCCTGTTCTCAGGTATTTCGGCCTTTTCACAAACCATTCTGGTCTCGAATGACAGCAGTCGCTTCGAAATGGATATCGACGAGGTAACCGTAGTCTCCTCCAAGGATCCCCGCGATAACAATCTTATCGAACTGCCGGCATCCGTTTCGGTGATCAATACGCAAAATCTCGAAAAGGAAGAGATCCGAAGCATGTCCGGACTTTCAGGAATTATCCCAAACCTTTTTATGCCCGATTACGGAACGAGGCTCACCTCTCCTGTTTACCTCAGAGGCATAGGTTCCAGGATCAATTCACCTTCGGTGGGACTCTATGTGGATAACGTACCTTATTTTGAGAAAGCCGCATTCGATTTCGATTTTTACGATATTGAAAGGGTGGAGGTGCTCAGAGGGCCCCAGGGTACACTCTTCGGCAGGAACACCATGGGTGGGATCATCAACATTTATACCCGCGATCCCTCTGCTGTTCCCGAAACCAGGCTTGAGCTCTCCGGGGCCAATTATAACTATCTCAAAGCCATGGCCGGACATAGTCAGCCCCTGGGTGAAAAAACCTCCCTCATGGTCAATGCCGCCGCCTTCCATTACGGAGGTAATTTCGAAAACCAATTCAGCGGCCGAAATGTGGACGCCATGCACTCCTACACCGGACGGATAAAGCTCAGTCATGATGCCTCCCGACGCTTCAAGGCCATGTACAGCATGAATATTGAAAAAAGTTTTCAGGAAGGCTATCCTTACGCCATTCTCGATCCGGGGTCCCCTTCAACCAGTGATATAAACTATGAACATACCAGTTCCTACGACCGTTGGCTATTATCGAACAACCTGAACCTTAAATACTTTGGTGAAAAGTTCACCCTGAATTCAACCAGCAGTTACCAGTTTCTCAACGGTTTCCAGGATATTGACCAGGATTTCACCCCCCTGAAAGCAGTGGTGGTGCAGCAGGACCAGTTGCAGCATATGTTCTCACAGGAAATTACCCTGAACTCCGCTACCGGATCCAATTACAGCTATGTATTCGGACTATTCGGTTTTGCCCAGCTCTTCGACAGTGAGGTAGATGTATTCTACCGCGAAGATGCTCCTGAATTTAACATTCCGCCGGGCATTGACAAGTACAAGAACTACGATAATACCATTGCCGGTGTTGCTGCCTTTCACCAGTCATCACTCAGGGATGTGATTATCGACGGACTCACCCTTACGGCGGGAATCAGGCTCGACTATGAAAATGCAAAACAACTTTACGATTATGACCTTGTCATGGGCGGAAACCTTACGACCCTGGAGAAAAACTATCTGATGGAAATGAATTCCCTGGTTCTCCTTCCTAAATTCTCACTGAAATACCAGGCCAATCCAAGGCTGAATACCTATGCCACCATAGCCCGCGGTTATAAAACCGGCGGATTCAACACCACTTTTGAAAGACCCGAAGACGAAAGCTTCGACCCCGAGTCAAGCTGGAATTATGAACTGGGAGTAAAATCCCGCTTTGCCGACAACAAAGTCAGAGCGAGCCTTGCCTTTTTCTATATTGACTGGACCCATCAGCAGATCTATCAGTCTGTTCCCAGCGGACAGGGTTCCATGATCAAGAACGCCGGGGAATCCTACAGCCGGGGTATTGAGGCCGAAATAACCGTAAAACCTTCTTCCAGACTGAACCTCTTCGCCAATTTCGGCTATAATGAAGCCCGTTTTAACGAATACGTAAAAAACGAAACGACCGATTACAGCGGGAACCATATCCCTTATGCACCCAAATTAACCCTCTACACGGGTGCAAATTACACCCTCCCCCTAAACAGAAAGCTGGCAGAATCCCTTTTCTTCCAGGTAAGCTATAACGGATTTGGGAAGCACTACTGGCATGAAGATAATCAGGATTTCCAGGAGTATTACAGACTCCTCAATGCCAATATCAGCGTGAGCAACCGGTTTATGGAATGGAGCCTCTGGGGTAAGAATCTCCTGAATTCCGGATATAATTCCTTCTATTTCAGGGCGTTCGGAAATTCATATGTGCAAAAAGGAAAACCGGTACTGATCGGTACCAGCATCCGGGTAAATTTATAATTCTCTATGGCGAACTTCCGGAAATACAGTACCCTTCTCAGCCTCTACCTGGCCCAGTCCATCCCGATGAGCTTTTTCTCGACCGTGGTGCCTGTCATCATGCGTCAGGAGAACTATTCCCTGGCATCCATCGGACTGTTACAGTTGGTCAAACTGCCATGGATCATCAAGTTCACCTGGGCCCCTTTCATCGATAAAGCCGGAACCAGTCGAAGAGCCTACCGCCGCATCATCCTCGCATCCGAAATTTTCTATGCGGCCATTATTATCAGCATAGCCTTTTTCGACCTCAGCACCTCCTTTACCACCATCGTGATCTTAATGGTGATCGCCTTCATGGCCAGCGCCACTCAGGACATCGGCACCGACGCATTTGCCATCCTGAGCCTGAAAAAAAAGGAGAGAAGCATGGGAAACAGCATGCAGTCGGCCGGCACCTTTCTGGGCACCCTCGTAGGTAGCGGGATCCTTCTCATTATCTATCACTACCTGGGATGGACCGCCCTTCTTACAGGACTTGCAGGTTTCGTGCTGGTGGCCCTCATCCCTCTCATGATCTACCCGCTTAAGAACGAGCCGGAGGAACCCACCCTCAGGGACAGAAACAAAATCAGAAAAGCCGGATTGAAGGATATTCTTCTCTTCTTCAAGCAAAAAAGCATGGGTGGACATGTACTGGTGTTATCGCTGTTTTACTCAGGACTCATAGGAATGATGGCCATGATGAAACCCTGGATGGTGGATATGGGATTCGAAACGGGGAAGATCGGGATGATCGCCGGAATATACGGCACTTCCATAGGTGCCCTCTGTGCTTTTGCCGCCGGGTTTCTTATCCGTAAGAACGGACTCAAAAAATCCATGGTGCTCTTCTCTCTGGGGAACCTCATCGCGGTATTCAGTTTTACCCTCATGAACAGTCTGGGTTCCGGACTTGCACTACTGCTCATCTGCGTGGCCCTGCTCTGGGGAAGCTACGGTCTGTCTACCGTCGCCATATACACCCTTGCCATGGAAAGGGTGAGACCCGGCCGGGAAGGAACCGATTTCACCATTCAAATTGTGATAACCCACCTGAGCAGCATTATTATTGCCGTTTCCTCCGGTAAAATTGCCGATGTCCTGGGCTATAACGGACTCTTCATCATCGAAAGCAGCGTGGCCCTGGCAGTTTTCCTATTGGTATTGTTAATGTCTGAACTTAAAGTGATTAAAAATGAATATACCCAGGAAGTTATTGTCTGAATATAACCAACCGGTGCCCCGATACACCAGTTACCCCCCGGCCAGTTATTTCCACGAAGAATTCGGTCCGCAGGATCTTAAAGAGGCCATCCTGCGCTCAAACGAAGAAGGGGAAAGCAACGTCTCCCTCTATCTCCACATCCCTTTCTGTAATAAAATCTGCTTCTATTGCGGCTGCAACTCCATCCGCAAACGGGATGAAAGCCTCACCCTTTCCTACCTTACCGCCCTCCGGAAAGAAATCTCCATGTTCCGGGAATGGATCGCACCCCACCGGAAAGTTTCCCAGGTCCATTGGGGAGGAGGAACGCCCAACTCACTAAAGTCCAGGCAGATACGTGTAATCATGGACGAGATACGGGAACAGTTCAGTTTCATCCCCGATCCCGAAATCGCCATCGAATGCAATCCTGCCGGACTCAGTCCTGCCTACATCAGCGACCTTCACAAAGCCGGCTTTACCCGGGTCAGCCTGGGAATACAGGACTTCAATTTCCGGGTCCTGAACGCCGTAAACCGCGAAAAACCGAGCATGGAAGTGAAAAAACTCACCACCCTGTTCAGGGAAAAAGGCATGAGCGTCAACCTGGACTTCATTTACGGACTCCCCTTTCAGAACGTCTCATCCTTTTCGGCAACCATTAAAAAAGCCGCCGAAATCAGACCCGACCGACTCGTAACCTTTAGCTACGCCCATGTCCCCTGGTTCAAACCTGCTCAGAAAAAGCTGGAAACCTTCGGACTCCCTTCACCCGATGAAAAAACGGCCATGTTTGAGGAAGCTTTTAATATCCTTTCGGCTGAAGGGTATTTCCCTGTCGGACTGGATCATTTCGCCCTGGAAAACGACGAACTCACCCTGGCCCGGCAAAACAAGACCCTGCATCGGAACTTCCAGGGATACTGCACCCGGAGAACCACCGGACAGGTATATGCAAGCGGGATCTCCGCCATTAGTCAGCTCCACGACAGCTATGCACAGAACCATAAGGACCTGAAACCCTATATGGAGGCCCTCGGAGAAGGACGCTTGCCCGTGGAAAAAGGCTACAGACTTAGCAGGCCAGAGATGATCAGAAGAGCGGCCATCAATGAGCTTATGTGCAATTCCTTTCTGGATAAAAATCAGCTGGCCGTCAATCATAATGCCGATATTCAGGAAATTGAAGCAATCCTCGAACCAGACTCCAAAGCCATGGAGCAATTCCGCAAACAGGGACTCCTGTCGATCGACAACGGAAGCATCCGGGTGTCGGAAACCGGACGCTTCTTCATTCGAAACATTGCCGCTGCCTTCGATCCGGCCGTGAAAAATACCGATAAGAAATTCTCAAAAACCGTGTGACCATGAATATGCAGGTAGTCATAATCGGGACAGGCTTAACCGGACTGGTAACCGCTTTTTATCTTCGCAAAAAAGGAAAAGACCTGATCCTGCTCGATAAAAATGAGCATCCCGGAGGAGTGATCCAAACCTTCACCGAAAAAGGATTCACCTACGAGACCGGTCCGAATACCGGGGTGATCTCACACCCCGAAGTTGCCGAGCTCTTTGAAGACCTGGGTGATGCCTGCCGACTGGAAATCGCCAATAAAGAAGCCAAAAAAAGACTGATATGGAAGAACGGGCGTTGGGAAGCCATTCCCTCCGGACTCGCAGGTGCCATCAAAACTCCCCTCTTTAGTCTCAGGGATAAGATCCGCATTCTTGGAGAACCCTTTCGCAAACCCGGGACCAATCCCGACGAGAATCTTTCCGAACTGGTGAAGCGCCGCATGGGACAATCCTTTCTGGATTATGCAGTCGATCCCTTCATTAAAGGGGTTTACGCCGGCGACACCGACTACCTCATCCCCAGATATGCCCTACCGAAACTCTACCGCCTGGAGCAGGAGTATGGGAGTTTTATCGGAGGATCCATCAAAAAGAAAAGAAAGGAAAAAGATCCTAGGCTTAAGAAGGCCACCCGGGAAGTATTCTCGGTCGAGGGCGGACTGGGGAATCTGGTGAAAGCCCTCGCCAAATCAATTGGAGAGGAGAACCTGATTATGGGCCAGAAAGATATCCGGGTTGAAAAAACCGGAAAAGGCTTCAGAACAATATATGGAATTGGCAAAGAAACAAAAAGCATAGAGTCGGAAATCCTGATAACGTCAAGCGGTTCCTATTCCCTGCCTGAGCTGCTCCCCTTTGTCGGTGAAGATCTTCTCACTAAAATCAATAACCTGATCTACGCCAGAGTAGCAGAAATTGCCTATGGGTTTACGAATTGGAAGGGACCTGCCCTGGATGCGTTTGGCGGACTCGTACCTTCGAAGGAGGAAAGGGACATACTAGGGATCCTGTTCCCTTCAGCCTTCCTGAAAAAAAGAGCACCGGAGGGGGGAGCCCTGCTTACCACCTTTATCGGAGGAATGTCGAAAGATCACCTGATGGACATGGAAGATGAGACCCTGATTAATATTGCCTCCCGTGAGGTCAAAACCATGATGGGACTGAATGAATTCAACCCCGACCTGGTCCGGTTGTTCCGCTACCCCTATGCCATTCCCCAATATGGCATTTCCACCGGTGAAAGGCTCTATGCCATAAAGCAGGCCGAACAGAACCATTCCGGACTGATAATTGCCGGAAATGCCAGGGATGGAATCGGAATGGCCGACCGGATCAAACAGGGAGTCACTCTCGCAAATTCCCTCTGATCCGTCCGCTTTCCATTAGCATGAACCGGGTCCATACTTCATGAAGTGGATGATAGACTTACTGAACGCCTTCAAAAGGCTTTCACTGGCCATTTTGACGGAGTTAACCGCAATTCACCAGGGTCACCAGAATATTCCGCTGCGACCGGGGTCCGTCGAATTCACAAAGGAAAATATTCTGCCAGGTGGAAAGACCCATCTTTCCGTTTATGATGGGGATGGTCTCCTGAGGTCCAACAATCCCCGCCTTCAGATGAGAATCCCCGTTATTATCCTGATTATCATGCTCCCAGACCCCCGAAGGGATCAGTTTCCTGAGCAGGGAAATAACATCGTTCTGAACCGACTCATCCCAGTTTTCCTGGATCATGATCCCGGCAGTTGCTCCCTGCACATAAACATTTACCAGACCGGTCTGAATGCCGCTTTCTGCTACAACGGCCTCCACCTGGCGGGTAATGTCGTAGAGTCCGTTGTGGGCCGGCGTGGATAATTGTACGGTTTGTTGCATCATAATCAATGCTGGTATAATAATAATCAATAGCTGACTCCTAATTCTCTAACTATCTGTTTTAAGGATTTATCTCTAGTCCAAATTTGGACATGATTGATCAATGCTGAAGCAAGCAAATGAATATCTATAAATCCCAATCCCTTGCCAAACAGCTTCCTTTCTTCAATAAGAATGAAAACTTCTTCTTCCAGTACTAAATCAATAATCTTAAGCGACCTGAGAAGGGAAAGAACTTCTTTTCGATTGCCAATACTGCCACAGCTCAATTCACCAATAATAAACGGATGGATACAAACATGGTTCGAAAAAAGTAACTCTTTTAATTCCTCATCGCGACGATGAAAATGATCAATCCAAACAGATGTATCTACCAAAATCATACCCTGGTTGATTTTCTCCTGGGAATGCTTTTCAATTGCTTTTCACTTCCCCCCAGGGCTGCAAGCCGTTTGGCACTCTCCTGCTCAATCAAAGCTTCCAGTCCCTTCCTTACCAGGGTGGTTTTTTCAGATATTCCAGTAAGCTTTGAGGCTTTTCTGAGAATTTGATCGTCTATGTTCAGTGTTGTTTTCATGCTTGCAATATATACAAAATATATGTATATGTCAATACGATATGGAAATATATAATGAATTCCACATCAGATATCCGATCTTCCGGTGATTGTTCCAGCCAAAAAGACAGATCATTCGATATTGAACTACCCCCCCCCTTTTTTTAAGGCAAACTTTTATCTGAAAATTGTTTTTGCGTTTTTTTTTCTAACTTCAGCTTGTTTTTAGTGGAGTGACTCGAAATACCTGACCAGTTTCATGCATTTTTGCCTTTTGGAGGCAAGAAAAGAATCATTCATGACCTATAAAACCTATAAATGGAAATCACCGGATAAAAAATGCCTTTTCATTCGTTGTTGGCGAACCGAAAATGGCAGCCGCAAAACCATCCTGATGATTCACGGACTGGGTGAGCATAGCGGCAGATACAAAGAATGGGCAGACCTGTTCAACAAAGAAGGGTTCAATTTCGTATCCTTCGATCTGAGAGGACATGGAAAATCATCGGGCAAAAGAGGATATGCAAAATCCCTTAAGGTCCTGCTCGACGATATTGATCTGGTTTATGCGAAGATCCAAAAAATGTTTCCGGAAACCGGAATCATTCTTTATGGTCACAGTATGGGCGGTAACCTTGCTCTAAATCATGTGATTGACCGGAACAGGCCCATTGATGCCCTTATCGTTACCTCGCCCTGGCTAAAACTGGAACATGAACCCAATGACTTCCTGTTATGGTTGGTGAAATTCCTTCATAAGATTTTTCCGCGGCTGACCATAAGTAACGGACTCAGTGGCGGGAGCATGACCCGTGATGAGGAGAAACTCAAGGAAATGAGGGAGGATCCCCTTTACCATAAAAAGATCAGTCTTCGTCTCTTCCACCTTATGTACCATAGCGGATATTACGCACTGAGAAATGTCTACAAGATCAATTATCCCTTCCTGCTGATGCACGGAACCGCCGACCAGGTCACCTCCTTGAAAGCCAGTCTGAATTATGTAAGAAATACCACCAAAAGAACCAATCTGAAACTGTGGGATGATTGCTACCACGAATTGCACAATGAAATCAACCGGGAGGAGGTTTTTCAGTATCTGAGAAACTGGCTCTGGGAATACAAGCTTTGATCTCTTTTTTTTATCCTCTTATTTCCGTTTGTATATTTGTCCAAATTTCCCATACCTATGATATTCAGGACAGAGATAACGCTAAGCCCCTCCTCCTTCAGAATCAATCACCAGACTCCCATGGTCCTGATGGGATCCTGTTTTACGGACAATATTGGCAACTGGCTGGAAGACATGTTATTTCCGGTCGATATCAATCCTTTCGGAATTGTTTATAATCCGGTTTCCGTGCGGTCCGGGCTGGAGATCATTCTTGAAAACAGACCCTTCGGTGAAAAAGACCTTTTCCGGTTTAACCATCGTTACCATTCCTGGTACCACCATTCTTCCTTTTCGGGTGAGAAACAGGATAAGGTTCTGGAAGGGATCAACGCCCGGATTCGGAAAAGTCATGAACTATTGAAAAAATCACGTTACCTGGTCATCACCTTTGGGACCGCAAGAATTTATCGCCTCATTGAATCCGGAATTCCCGTTTCGAACTGCCATAAGGTACCCCAAAAAGAATTCAGTCATGAATTACTTACGGTAGAATCCATTACAAATGCATGGAATGAGTTGCTCGGAAAGCTCCGGGCATTCAACCCCGCCCTGTCCTTCATTTTCACCGTGAGTCCCATAAGACACTGGAAAGACGGTCCCCATGGCAATCAGCTCAGCAAGTCGGTATTGCATCTCGCCATACATAACATCCTGGCCGTAAATACTGACCATAGCGAATATTTCCCGGCCTACGAACTTCTACTCGACGATTTGCGGGATTATCGCTATTATGACAACGATCTGCTGCATCCGGGGGAAATGGCCGTTCAATACATCCGGGAAAAATTTTCGGACCGGTATTTTTCTCCGGAAACGGCAGCCCATATTCAAAAAATAAATGAATTGAGAAATGCCCTCGATCACCGCGACCTTTCGGGAGGAAGCATGGAATACCGGAGTTTTCTGGAAAAACAACTGGAGAAAATATCTCGTCTTAAAAATCAGTTGGATATCGACGGACTGGATTTACTGGCAGAAAAATTTAAAAATAAACTGGAAGCCCTTTAACAAAAGACTTAGTTTACAGTTATATATCACAAAGGATCATTAAAATATCCCTGTTCTGAAAACGAAAATACCATATTCAATATCCCCATTTCTATGACCCTTTTAATTGTCTATCTCTTCCTGGCCCTGGGATTCTCTTTTCTCTGCTCTATCCTGGAATCCGTCCTGCTGTCAACTTCCATGCCTTTTATCCAACACAAGGAAGTAGAAGGAAAAAAGACCGCAACCCTTTTAAAAAAGTTCAAGATTGAAGTGGACCGTCCTCTTTCAGCCATCCTTTCCCTAAATACGGTGGCCCATACCGTAGGTGCTGCCGGAGTGGGTGCACAGGCAGTAAAAGTTTTCGGCGAAACTTATTTCGGAGTGGTCTCTGCTATCCTTACCCTGCTCATTCTGGTGGTCACTGAGATCATCCCCAAAACCATCGGTGCCCTTTACTGGCGCGATCTCGCCATGGCTTCTGCCCGTATCATTCACTTTCTGATCATCCTTACCTACCCCCTGGTAATCCTGTCTGAATTCATTACGCGTTTCATCTCCCATAATAAAAAACCCCTGAGCGTTAGCCGGGAGGAAATGGCTACCATGGCCAGCCTGGGCGAAGAAGAGGGTGTCTTCGAAGAATCCGAAAGCAAAGTGATCAATAATATGATCAAGCTGAAATCCATCAAGATCCGGGAAATAATGACCCCACGAACGGTTATGGTTTCGGCCGACGAAAACATGACTCTCAATGATTTCTACAAGAAAAAGGAATTCCTGGCCTACTCCCGAATCCCCATCTACTCGGGAAACGTTGATAACATGCGGGGATACGTCCTCAAAGATGCCATTCTCAGCAAGCTTGCAGAAGACAGCCACTCCATGAAACTGGGTGAACTCAACCGCCCCTTCATCGTGGTTTACGAAAACTTTCCCGTGCCGAGGGTGCTCGAACAGCTCCTGATAAAAAAAGAACATGTGGCCCTGGTGATAGATGAGTATGGAGGCACCAGCGGACTGGTAACCATGGAGGACATCATTGAAACTCTTCTCGGTCTCGAAATCGTGGATGAAAGCGATCAGCAAACCGATATGCAAAAAGCGGCCATCGAACGGTGGAGAAGCAAACGAAAGATCGAACGGGATCTGAGAGAGGAATAAGCAATTTTGTTTAACTTTTTGCTTGATTTCCTTAACAAAAATTGAACAAAACAATTAGACCATTGTTGGTTGTTGATAATCCCTTTTTATAAATTGAATGTCTGTAAAAGAATCATCATCCCCATCTCTGAAAATCAAGGTATTCCTTGCCCTTCTGATCCTGAGCATAAACCCCCTCCTTGCCCAGAATAACGGGATCATCGAAGGAAGAGTGTTTAACGCCAAAAATAACGAACCCATTGCCTTTGCCACCATAGCGATCTTTGGCACCAGTATCGGTTCCATCAGTGACCTTGACGGCAACTTCAGCTTTACCGGTATCAAGCCCGGCTATGTTGAACTGAGGGTGACCTCGGTAGGATTTGAGTCCTATGTCTCCGAGCCCATCCTGGTTACCAACGCCAGAAAAGTCTTTATCGAGATTCCCCTGGAGGAGGCGAATGTTAAACTGGAAGAAGTAACCGTTACGGCTTCTCCTTTTCGCAGGTCGGCCGAAAGTCCGATATCCCTCAGGAGAATTTCCCTGGTGGAAATTGAAAAGAATCCGGGTGGAAACCGGGATATTTCCAAAGTAATACAGTCTTATCCCGGTGTAGCCTCCACTCCGGCCTTCCGCAACGACGTGATCGTTCGGGGAGGTGGTGCCAGCGAGAACCGGTTCTACCTCGACGATGTGGAGATCCCCAATCTCAACCATTTTGCGACTCAGGGTGCTTCGGGCGGACCTGTAGGCATAATAAATGTGGATTTTATAAGAGAAGTGGACTTTTATTCCGGTGCCTTTCCGGCCAACCGGGGTAACGCTTTGAGTTCGGTAATTGAATTTAACCAGATTGATGGGAACAAGGAAAGGATCCGTTTCAAAGGTTCCGTGGGTGCTTCCGACCTCGCTCTCACCCTTGATGGTCCCATCGGCGAAAAAACCACCTTCATCACTTCGGTACGCAGATCCTACCTGCAATTCCTGTTCGGGGTGATCGGTCTTCCCTTCCTACCTACCTACAACGATTTTCAGTTTAAGGTCAAAACCCGCCTGGATGAAAAAAACGAGATCAGCATTATCGGGATCGGGGCCCTCGACCAGTTCGCCCTCAACGAGGACGCCAACGAGACCGAGGAGCAAAGGTATATCCTTGGCTTCTTACCTGTTAATGAACAATGGACCTACACCGTCGGTATTGTTTACAAACACTTCAGGGATAACGGTTTCGACACCTGGGTGGTCAGTCGTAATCACCTTAACAACGGAGCCTATAAGTATGAGAACAACATTGAAGTGGACAGTCTTCAGACGCTTGATTACGATTCCGATGAGATTGAGAACAAATTCAGGTTTGAACAGGATTTCCGTTTCTCGAACGGACTAAGACTCAATTACGGAACAAACCTGGAGTATGCCAGCTATTTCAACTCCACCTTTCGCAAAAATTTTATTAACGGGGAACCCGTAGCCGATAATTACCGGTCGGACCTGGATGTTTTTAAATGGGGTGTTTTCGGTCAGCTGACCCGCAATTTCCTGAAAGACCGTCTCACCCTGTCACTCGGTTTAAGAATGGATGCAAACGACTACAGCGACGAAATGTCGAATATGTTCGAACAGCTCTCTCCCCGTTTCTCCTTTTCCTATCTCCTGGGCCAGGATCTCTTCCTAAACTTCAATACCGGAAGATACTATCAGACCCCACCCTACACCTCTCTGGGGTATCGTGACACTGAAGGAAACCTGGTAAACCGGGAAAACGGTCTGAGGTACATATCCGTTGATCATCTTGTTGCCGGATTCGAATGGCTGCCCGATGAAACCTCCAGACTTACCCTCGAAGGTTTTTACAAATTCTACAGAAATTATCCTTACAGCGTTAACGACAGCATATCCATCTCCAGCAAAGGGGCCGATTTTGGTACCTTTGGGGATGAAGAGGTCAGATCCATTGCCGAAGGCCGCGTCTATGGAGCGGAGGTGCTCTATCGTAACCGTGATTTCTTCGGTTCCAACCTTACCATTTCCTATACCCTGGTGCGAAGCGAAGCCGAGGCCTTCCGCTCCACGCTCACCCAGGACGATCAGTGGGTCACTACCAACTGGGATAACCGGCATCTTTTGAATATCCTCGCCATCCGGGAATTTAACAACAACTGGAGGATAGGACTGAAATGGAGGTTTGTTGGCGGACAACCCTTCACTCCTTTCGATAAAATTGAATCCTCCAGGGTTTTGGCATGGAACGTACGCCGGGTGGGAATCCTTGATTTTGAACGCTTTAACCAGGAAAGACTGGGCCCCTTCCACCAGCTTGATGTCCGGATCGACAAGGAGTTTTTCCTAAGAAAGCTCACTATGAACTTCTATATCGACGTGCAAAATGTTTATAATTTTAAAGCAGATCAGCAAAAAGTACTAATTTTGAATGAGGATTCAGATAACCTGATAATTAATCCCGAAGCTCCCATTGAGGAACAAAGGTACGACCTGAAGGAAATAGCCGTTACCGGCGGAACCGTTCTACCCACCATTGGCGTAATAATAACATTCTAAATTAAGGTTTATGGTCCGCATTACAGGTATTATCATCGCCCTCTCCCTCCTTGCAGGGTGCAAATCACAGGAAATCCAGCAAGCCCCTCCTGAAAAGCTGAGCTATAGCCAGAGTGGGAATGGACCGGAGATTACTCTGCGCTTCCAGACCGGACCCGAACACAACCACCCCCTTATAGCTGTTTGGATCGAAACCATGCGTGGTGAGTTTGTGCAAACGGTTTACGTAGCCGAATCCATTGGAAAAGGGGTTTTTAAACACGGGGACCCATCCACCGGAAAATGGCTCCCGGGAGCTATCCGCAGACCCGCGGCCCTGCCCGTTTGGAGTCATCGAAGGGGAATACGCGCAGCCGACGGACTCTTTGTGCCGGACCCCGACAATCCCGTGCCCGATGCCTATACCGGTCCCACTCCATCACAGAATTTTATCCTGAATGCAAAACTCGATACCAGCCTTACGCAATTTATGGTATTCCTCGAGATCAATCAGCCCTGGGACTGGAACAACTACTGGACCAATAACCGCTATCCGGATGATGAAGATTATAAAACCTCGGCCCAGCCGGCAGTGGTTTACAAAGCCATCCTTAACACCGATTCGGATTTTTCCCGATTCCGGATGAGACCCGTAGGTCATGGCCATTACTCGGGCGATGATGGGGATATTTACGAAGACCTAAGCACCCTCACTACGGCCCTTCATATTGCCCGTGAGATCTGGGTGGAACTAATACCCTGACACCCTATTCGTATTTGAGGGATTTAACCGGATTCAGTGAAGCAGCACGGTATGCATGATACAATGTGGTGAGCAGGGCAATCACGATGGCCAGCAATCCCGAAACAATAAAAAACAGTATCCCCGGTTCTATCCGGTTGGGAAAATCCTGTAACCACTGCCTCATGAAAAACCAGGCCACCGGCCATGCAATCAGATTGGAGATCAGGATCAGCTTCAAAAAATCGGAGGTCAGATTTGCAATCACCTTCCGGGTCGATGCCCCCAGGGTCTTCCGGATCCCGATTTCCTTGGTCCGCTGCTCCGTCGTGAAGGAAACAAGGCCCAGCATTCCCAGACTGGCAATGAAAATCGCAAGAATGGCAAAAGTGATGAAAATCGTGAAAAACCGCTTTTCGGCCCGGTACAGATTTTCGATGTCCTCTTCATAAAAACTGAACTGAAACTCCTCCACTGTATTGAACCCGGTCCAGGTATCATTGATGAAGGAAAGGGTAGACTGAATTTCTTCCGGATTGATGCGGATAATCATCCAGTTGATCCAGTTTTCCTGTATGAAATATACCACCGGGCGGATCTCATTGTGAAGGGACTCAAAATAATAATCCTCCGCTACCCCGATCACCTTACCCTTCCTCTCAACCCAGTTCACCCCTGCACTGTCGAGCGTCAGGGTCTCAAACCATTTCCCCACGGCATTATCCCATCCTATATATTCTTTGGCCGACTCATTGATGATAAAGGCATCCCTCTCATCCGAAGGATAACTCCGGTCAAACGACCTTCCCTCCACGATCCTGTTCCCAATCGTCTCAAAAAAATCCCAATCAACCGTCACGATCTTGATCGACATGTTCTCATTTTCATCCAGGCCTTCAGCCTTAAAACTCAGGTTCGAACTTAACTCCCTGGTCGGCTTTTTGTTCAGGGCCGAAGCCGAAACCACCCTGGGATCCTTCTGCAACTCCTGCTTGAGTGTCCGCCAGTTCTCATTGGGCACACTCGTGATAACCACGTTCGAGGGATCTATCCCCAGGCGCGCATTTCTCATGTTCCTGTATTGAAAATAGATTACCAGGGTGCTAAATATCAGGAATATAGAAATCGAAAACTGAACTACCACCAGCACCTTCCGCAACAGGGAATTGGAAGTAGAAACCTTCACATTCCCGGAAAGGGCGTTCACCGGTTTAAAACGGGAAAGAAAAAAAGAAGGGTAAAGTCCTGCCAAAAATCCGATGACCACCGCGACAAACACCAGAATGGCCGACACCTTCCAGTCGTTCAACAACCCGATGCCCAGCTCCTTGCCCGACAGATTATTAAAGTAGGGCATGAGCAGTTCGGCCAGCAACAGCGCGATCCACATCGAAACAAATGAAAAAAGTACCGCTTCTCCCGAAAACTGAAAGATCAGTTGTCCCCGGGTAGCCCCGTTCAACTTTCGAATGCCCACCTCCCTGGATCTTTTGATGGCCCTCGAGGTGGAAAGGTTCATGTAATTGAAGGCCGCGATCAGAAGAATAAAAAGTGCCACGATCCCGAAAATATAAACGTATCGGATGTCCCCGTTCGCTTCCGCCTCATACCGCAAATGCGAACGCAGATGAATATCATATAATGGCTGAAGGTAATAGCCTACCCCTTCCGAACTGCCTTCACCCCTTGCCTTTTCCACAAAATCGCCCATTCTGGATTCGATCTGCCCAGGATCACTGCCTTCCTTCAACAAGGCATAAACATAACAGGTACCTTCACCCCAGTTTCTAAGCTGCCTTTCGTTATAGATATCATCGGTCACCCGGGTCGAGAAAAGAGCATCCAGGTGAATATGTGAGGTGCGAGGAAAATCCTCGAAAACCCCGGTGATCTGCACCGGAAAATTTCCCATGGGCGTAACCAGGGTTATCATTTTCTCCATGGGGTTTTCATCCCCGAAAAAACGCTCTGCCGAGGTGCGGCTCAGTATGATCCCGTTGGAGGCATCCAGGGCAGTATTTTTGTCTCCGTGAACCATAGCAAGATTAAACATATCCATATAATCATCATCGACGGCCGACACTTCAAGTCTCTGATCCGTATTTTCATATTTAGCCTCCAGATCGTAAGGCATGGTTACACGGGTGACCTTCTCCATCTCGGGGAACTCAAGCTGTAAGGATTCCCTCAGGCGGTAAGACTGAATGGGAATATCAAAATTCTCCCCGGTCTCCGATTTATAACTAACCACCATACGGTAGATCCTGTCCCCTTTTTCGTGATGCTTGTCGTATTTAAATTCATCCAGAATAAACAATACAATAAACAAACAGGCCGCCAGACCTATGGCAAGACCCAAAATGTTGATCAGGGAATATCCTTTCTGACGGGTGATGTTCCGGATGGCTAGTAAAAAATAATTTCGAATCATGGCTTGGGTGTTTTTTGCTTCCCAAACCAACTATTGTACCACTTGCATATATTATTGATATATTGAACTTTATAAAACAGTGCTCAAAGTTCTACTGTGTAATTATTTTACATTGCTGTATAAAAATTTTACATTTGAAGGACCGGTTGCGAAATCCGGCACTCTATCCTGAAAAACAGGAACTACTCAGGGTCCGCATATGAGATTGCCGATACCGGATCAAAATATCCTAAGGAATGATAAAAGCCAAAGTACTGATTGTTGACGATAACAAGGAAATCCTGGTCGCTTTAAAACTTTTGCTCAGCGAGGAATTCAGTAAGATCCATACCGAAAGGAACCCTTCCCTGATCCCTGGCATTCTGAGCCGGGAAAAACCGGATGTGATCATTCTCGACATGAATTTCCGGGCGGGTATCAACACGGGCAACGAAGGTATATTCTGGCTCCGGGAAATTCTGAAGACCGATCCTGATGCCGCGGTGATCATGATCACCGCATACGGAGAAATCGACCTGGCGGTAGAGGCCATGAAGGAAGGGGCACTGGATTTCATCCAAAAACCCTGGGACGACCGCAAATTGCTCACCACAGCCGTCAACGCCTGGAAGATCCGGACTTCCCGCAAGGAGATTCAGTCACTCAAGGCTCAGAAATCGCAGATCCTCGGACTGGAAAACCCGGAATACACGCTGGTAACCGGCGATTCACCCCTCATGGCTTCCCTCCTGCGTACCATCGATAAAATCGCGCCTACCGATGCCGGTGTTCTTATCCTCGGTGAGAACGGAACCGGCAAGGAACTGATAGCCCGAAGAATTCATAACCTGTCCGAAAGAAAGAACGATGCCTTTGTAAGGGTCGACCTCGGAGCGCTGGCCCCTACCCTTTTCGAAAGCGAACTTTTCGGCTACCGCAAAGGCGCTTTCACCGGAGCCGACAAGGACTATGCGGGGCGCTTTGAGATTGCCTCCGGAGGCACCCTCTTCCTGGATGAGATCTCAAACATCAGTCCCGAACTCCAGAGCAAACTCCTCACCGCCATTCAATCGGGTGAGGTCACTCCCCTGGGATCGACCGAGCCCATCCCCGTCGACGTGCGACTCATCAGTGCGACCAACGTCTCCCTGGAAAACCTGATCCGGGAGAAAAAATTCAGGGAAGACCTCCTTTACCGGATCAACACCATCCGACTGGACCTTCCTCCCCTCAGGGAAAGACCCGGTGAAATTCCCGCATTGCTTGAGCACTTCCTGAAAATCTGTGCGAAAAAGTATAACAAACCTATTCTGAAAACAAGCAAAGAGGTCATTCCTTACCTCACCGGTTATTCCTGGCCCGGGAACATACGGGAACTGAGGCACAGCATTGAAAAGGCGGTAATCCTCAACGAGAGCGGGAAACTGACCCGCGAAGATTTCTTTTTTGAACGACCTTCAGCCCCGGGAGCTGCCGGCGGAAGCCTTAACCTCGAAGAAAATGAGAAAGAGCTGATCCGAAAGGCCCTGAGGGCAAGCAAGGGTAATATCTCCAAAGCTGCTGAAGACCTGGGCATTTCCCGAAAAACCCTTTATAACAAGCTGGACAGATATGAAATTGAACCGCTTTAAGATCCGTGTTACCCTCCTTGCCCTGACTCTTTCCATCCTTGGGTTTCTTGGCGTGGCTTCCTTCTTCCGGGATCACCTCTGGGTTACCCGCATCACCCTGGTCCTGCTTTGGATCCTGCTACTCTACACCCTGATCCGCCTTGTCACCCTCACCAACCGGAAACTGACGGTCTTCCTGGAATCACTGAAGTTTATGGATAACATTGCCGGGTCTGCCTCAAACGACCCGAGCTTTCGGGAGTTGGGCATCCAATTTAACCATATCATTGAAACCGTAAAAAAGGCCAACCGTGACAGGGAAGCCCAGGGACATTACTTCAAAAATACCGTGGAGCATGTGAGCATCGGATTGCTGTCCTATAACGGAGAAGGAAAGATCACGCTGGTCAATAAGGCCGCCCGCGAGCTGCTTGGAACCAGCCGCCTCCTGACTCTCCCCGATCTTAAACGCGTAAAGGAGGGTATGGAGGAAAACATCCGCCAGATGCAGCCCGGCTCCACCCTCATGCTGAGTTTCGTGACCGGCAAGGAGCTCAAAAGAATCTCGGTGAAAAAAACCAGCCTCCGCATCCTCGATGAAGCCATCACCATCATTTCCCTTCAGGATATCCGTCCAGAGCTTGAAGAGGAAGAGCTGGAAACCTGGCAGAAACTCATCAGCATACTCCGGCATGAGATCATGAACTCGGTGGCTCCGGTGCGTTCCCTGACAGGATCCCTTCAGCGGATAACCACCAGGATCCGCGATGAGATCGACCCCGCTTCGGCCCAGGCACTGGAGGAGGGCCTCAGCGCCATTGCCAGCCGGACAGAAGGGATGATGAGCTTTGTCCAGGCCTATCGAACCTTAACCAGCATTCCCAAACCCCGGTTCAGGGAATTCGGACTCGACGGACTTATCCGCGAGGCCACCCTGCTTTTTCGCGAAAACAGGGAGGGCTTCGAAATTACTACCGAAGCTTTGGGTAAGGAAGACCTAAGAATCACCGCCGATCCGAATCTGATCTCCCAGGTGCTGATAAACCTTCTCCAGAACGCCGTTAATGCAATCGATAAAAAGCCGGGAAAGATAGAGATAAAATATGGCGCCGATAAGGACGGCCGCGTTTTTATCCGGGTTAAAGACAAGGGCTGTGGTATGGATCCGGATGAGCTGGAAAAAATCTTTATCCCCTTCTACACCACAAGGGAGGAGGGCACCGGGATCGGACTTTCCCTCTCCCGCCAGATCATGCGCCTTCACAAGGGTAGCATTGGAGTACATTCTGAAAAAGGCAAAGGCTCTGAATTTATCCTGAGGTTCTGAGCCCCCTGTCAGGATGAATAACTCTCTTCATGCTCCGGCATGAATTTCTCCCGTTTCACCCCCGCAGGCCGGATAATCAGCCTTAGCGACTGATCATACGTGAAATACCCCCATGCCCAGTTCAGGAAAATAAACAAACGGTTCTTGACTCCCACAATCGACATCAGGTGAACAAAAAGCCAGATTAGCCAGGCAATCACCCCTCCGAAAGAATTCCTCTTCAGGTCGGCAACCGCCTTATTCCTGCCCACCGTGGCAAGACTCCCCTTATGCTCGTAGCTGAATTCCTTCCAGGCTCTGCCCTTTGCCTGGTTCTTAAAGTTTTCTGCCAGATTTTTTGACTGCTGAATGGCCGGTGTTGCGACCTGGGGATGCCCCTCCGGATACCCGGGCTCGGTCATATAAGCCTGATCTCCCAGAATGTATATATCCTCGAATTTTTTCAAACGATTGAACCGGTCCACATTATATCTGCCCCCTTTGCTTCGCTCAGCCTTTTCCAGTCCGGGTACCTCATTTACCTTTACCCCTGCGGCCCAGAGCAGTAGAAAGGCATCCAGACTCTCACCATCTGAAAAGACCACCTTTTTCCCGTCGTACTCCTTTACCAGGGTACCTGTCCGCACCTCAACCCCCATTTTACTTAGGTATTCGGCAGCCTTCCGGGAAGAAAAAGCGGTCATGCCGGGCAGGATGGTATCGAGTCCTTCGGCAAGGATAATCCTCATCCTGGAGAAATCCAACTCTGGATAGTCACCCGGAAGCACATATTTCTTCATCTCGGCCATGGCCCCCGCCAGTTCCACACCGGTAGGTCCTCCCCCAACGATCACAAAATTCATCAGGGAATCTTTTGTCTTCTCCGAGGAATTATTGAGGGCCAGCTCGAAATTCTCCAGGATGGAATTCCTCAGAAATATGGCCTCCGATAAGCTCTTCATGGGACGACTTTTTTCCCCGATCTCCCGATTGCCGAAAAAATTATTCACTGCCCCCATGCTCAGTACCAGGTGATCGTATCTCAGTTTGCCTATATCCGTCCGGATCTCCTTTTTATCATTATCCACATATTCCAGGTGGGCGATCCGGAAATGCACATTCGGGACCTTCTTGAATAATTTCCGCAAGGGAAAGGAAATGGCACTGGGTTCAAGTCCGGAGGTAGCCACCTGGTAAAGAAGGGGCTGAAACTGATGGTAATTGTTGCGGTCGATCAACACAATCTGGTAGTTGGATTTCACCAGCTTCCTCACCAGTCTGAGTCCGGCGAAACCGGCCCCGACCACCACGATTCTTTCCTTTCCGTTTTCAGGGATATTGGATATGTATTTCATTGCTACATTCTTTTTTTAGTATAATCTCAAAAACATCCGCTGCATGACTGCTACCCATTCATTATTCCTTATATTTAAAAGCCACAAGGGTATAACAACTTAGTCTGATATTTGTGGAAAACCTTTACAACATATCTATCATTCAATGAAAAAGAAAATCGGACTCGTTCTTAGCGGCGGAGGTGCACGGGGCTATGCTCATCTGGGAGTAATGAAAGCACTCTGCGAAAAGGAAATTTATCCCGACGAGATCAGCGGAGTCAGTGCCGGCGCCCTCACCGGGGTCTTTCTGGCCAACGATGCCGACCCCGAAGAAATATTCAGGTTCTTCAGAGACAAAAGCATCATGAAAACCTCTAAACTTAAGATACCCAAAAACGGTTTGCTGAACCTCGAAGGGATTAAAAGGGAACTGCAGGACAAGATAGGGGTGGAAGATATCAAGGATCTTCAAAAACCCTTTTTTGTGGCGGTATCCAACATGAGCAAGGGTAGAGTGGAATACCTGGACTCCGGTCCACTCCTCGATATTATCCTGGCCTCCTCCTCCATTCCCGTCCTTTTCTCTCCCATCAAAATGAATGGCGACCTTTATTCGGACGGCGGACTCTTCGACAATCTGCCGGTAAAACCCTTAAAGGACCGCTGTGATGTGATCATCGGGGTGCACGTAAACCCGATAAACTCGGTAGAGAAGCTCGACAGCCTGGTAAGGATGGCCTCCCGCACTTTTCACCTTACGGTTAATAATACCGTTGTAAACAGCAAGGATCTCTGCGATGTGTGGATCGAACCGGAATCCCTTGATCAATACGAGATCCTGGATTTTAAAAAAGCGGAAAAGATCTATCAGACCGGATATGATTTTGCCAAAAAGATGGAGATAACTGTTTAAAATGTCGGAACGAAAAATACTTATCTGTCCCAATGCTTTCAAGGAAAACCTTGGAGCCACCCGGGTGGCCGAAGCCATGCAGGAAGGAATCCGGGAGGCCATGCTTTCGGCCGAGACCGTTCTGCTCCCCCTTGCCGACGGCGGCGACGGCAGCCTTGAGGTTTTGAAGTTTAACCTCGACCTGGATATGATCGGACTGGAATCAAAGGACGTGCTCGGCAGAAAGATCCGGGCTACCTACGGCATGGGTAAAAACAAGGATGCTTTTATTGAAATGGCCGATACCAGCGGACTTCACCGTATTGATCCGGAGGAGAGGAATGTTATGGAGGCTGATTCTGAGGGGACGGGGATCTGCATCCGGGATGCTATGGAAAAAGGAGCGAAATCGATCAGGCTCTTCGTGGGAGGCACGGCTAGTATGGATGGCGGACACGGCATATTGCGTGCACTGGGCTTCAGATTTATTGACGAGAAGGGAAACGAACTATCGGGAGGTGTGAAAGACCTGCACCGGCTTGAAGAGATCATCCTGCCGCGGAATATTGAAGAGCTACGGAAGACAGAGATCTACATCCTCACCGATGTGGACCATACGATAACCGGACCCGAAAGTTGTGCAAGGGTTTTTGCACCCCAGAAAGGAGCCGGGGAAGCCGAGGTGAGTGCTATTGACAGGGCTCTTGACCATTTGGCGGGGGTGGCTGAACGGCAAACCGGAATCAACGTGAGAAACCTCCGGGGAGGAGGGGCTGCAGGGGGAACGCCTGCCGGACTCTACCCCTGGCTTAATATCCGGATCCGTCAGGGTGCAGAGGAGATCATGAAAATTTGCGGTTTTGAGGAAAAAGCGGCCGGGGCTGCCTTGATCCTTACAGGCGAAGGCAAGCTCGACGAGCAGAGCATGGGCGGGAAACTTCCGGTGATCCTGGCCAGAGAAGCCGCAAAAAATAATATTCCCGTTGTTTTTATCGGGGGAAGGATCCCGGAAAATCTTTCGGCCTACGATGAGCTGTTCGCCGGGATCTTCTCCATAACACCCGGACCCTGCAGTCTGGAAGAATCGATGGAGAAAAGCCATGATTGGATAAAAAAAGCAAGCTATCGTATTATGAAATTGCTATCTTTAGGGGCATTCAGAGACTAATTCAATTACCAAACCAATGAAACAACTTTCACTTTTACTACTACTTATCTCTGCCGGAGTCAGTCTTCAATCCCAAAATCCCAAGGAAGACGGACTTAAAGCCATCACCCAGACCGCCGTTGAAGGTCAGCTGGAATTTCTTTCGTCCGACTGGATGGAAGGCCGGGCAACGGGTACTCGTGGCGCCTATATGGCAGCCGATTATATTGCCAGTATGTTCCAGGTTTATGGACTTAAACCGGGAGGCGACTTAAAAACCAAACTACCAAGCCGGAGAGAAAGGATGGCCGGTGCAGAAGTTAAGGAATACCGCAGCTATTATCAGACCTTTCAGCTAATAGAATATTCTCCCGGTGACCAACAGGAACTGAAGCTTGTAAAAACCGGGGATGAAGGGTCTTTTAGCCTTCCCTTTCAACATAAGGTGGATTTTTCGGTTGATCCCGGGTCTACTCCTGTGGAAGGGACAGCCGGTGTGGTCTTCGTGGGGTATGGAATAAAGGATGAGGAAAAGGGGCATGATGATTACCAGAAAATCCGGACTGAAAATCAGATTCTTCTTCGTCTGAGTGGTTTTCCAGGATACCGGGATCCCGACTCTGAGGCCTATAAAAAATTTAATGCCTCCAACGATCGCTGGGCGGAATGGCGGATCGGAAGGAGTAAAAATACCGCCGCCGAGGAATCCGGCGCCATGGCCATACTCGAAGTGGACATAAATAATGATGGGCTCCCCGGTCTCGCGGATAATGACCGGTTCCGCTACAATACCGAACTCTACGAGGGAGACAGACCCCTGCCAAGCTTTTACGAAACAAGAATGACCCTTCCGGGCGACTCCTACAGCAGCAGGATTCCTGTTTTTAGGATTTCCGTGAGGATGGCAAAGGAGATTCTGAAGGGTTCGGGACTGGACCTGGGGGTTTTCGAGGAAAACAGCAAAAAGGAAGACTTCCAGGATTCAAGGGTGTTGAAGGATGTGCAGATTGCGTTTAAAACCACTGTGGAGGCAAAGATTATCAATGCCAGAAATGTGATCGGTGTGCTGGAAGGAAAAAATACCGAAGAATGCATTGCGCTGGGCGCTCACTACGATCACCTCGGGAAACACGAGGGATATATCTGGAACGGGGCCGACGACAAT